>NZ_JAUBVF010000026.1:0-89973 GCF_036705685.1 Microcoleus sp. AT3-A2 | reverse complement strand
ATTCATTTTTTTATGGTCACAATCAAGTATTGCATATAATTGTATCATAGTCTTGATAATGATTTAGGATTGCTATAGAGGTTGCTGATTTACGGTAGGAAAGGCTAAATATGCTAGTCAGAGAAACCAGTATCCACAAAGATTCGGGATTTTCAACTGATTTTTTTCATACCCTGATTAAGCAATGCCAGATTTGGGAGTTATCTAACTCACGAGGAGAGATCTTTCAACAGCAGCTTGGCCGCTTTAGCCACCTGAAGCGATCGCACTTACGTGTAATTGGGCTAAGTGCGATCGCCTCCAACAACCCCCAAAACTTCAATTACTACCGGATCGTCGATCGAAGTGACAGAGATCGACTAAAGTAAACAGAAATTATTATGGGCGGTAATTAGAGTGATTGAGACTTTAGCAACAGGAATCGCAGCAGCCGGTTCGCTGCTAGCATTGGGCGGATTGGGCCTAGAGTTGAACTATCGCCGGACTGGGAGTGCAAATAAACTAGAACTAACAGCCGGAGAATGGCACTTAGCCATCTCCGAACCCAACCGCTATCTTTTAGTCGGGGAAATGGAGTTCCGCAACCTGACACAGCGGTTTGAGATTATGTTGCCGGAAGTCCGGGCACAGGTGAAACTGCTGTCAGACGGAAGTTTGGATGGCGTTACCTCCGAGACAAAGGTGATTCCTTGCCACAAAGAGGCAGCAGCCAGAGCAGACGATTACTGGTTCGGCTATATTGTTAAAGCCCAAAAAAACACGAAAATTAAAGTTTCTGTAGACATTCAAGGGCAAGATTTAACCAAATTGCAGTCAGCTTGGGTGCAAGTACATTTCGTCACCTACGGCCCGGGCGGGCGCATCCCCAAAGTCCGTAACGTAGTAGTCCCGCTGCAATTTCCCAACTCGGACACCGTACCCATTGCCAGAAATGTCGGAGTTGCAGAAGTCTTGCCGATTCGCACTCACATACTGGCGGAATTGGACAATCCCGTCGAAATTGTCAAGCGGTACGTGCTGCCGCGGGCCCAGAAAGGCGATATTGTCGCCTTGGCAGAAACTCCCCTAGCTTTGATGCAGGGACGCTATCGCCATCCCAGCGAAGTCAAACCAGGATGGGCGGCAAAGCGAGTGTGTTTGTTTTTCTTGCCCACGTCGAGTTTAGCCACGGCTTGCGGAATGCAGACGTTGGTTGATGTAGTCGGCCCTTGGCGCGTAGTAGCGGCATTTGCGATCGGCGCTGTGGCCAAAATATTTGGCAAACCGGGAGTCTTTTACCAACTTGCAGGGGAACAAGCCAGGCTGATCGACGACGTTACCGGGACTTTGCCTCCCTTCGACCAATTTATTGTCCTAGGCCCGGACAATCCCCAGCAAGTTGTAGAAGAAATTCAACGAGAAACCGGACTTGCGGCGGCGATCGTAGACGCTAATGACTTGAAAGCAGTTAAGATATTAGCAGCGACCTCCGATTTATCGGTAACATTCTTAGAGCAAGCCTTGCGAAGCAACCCCGCCGGGAATGGTGACGAGCGAACACCGGTCGTTGTAATTCGACCTCTGCCACAAAAATCTTGAGTTGAAAACAGAAAATTAAAAATTCAAAAAGATGATTTGAAATTTTTAATTTTCGATCGAGCAAGAAAGGGAGAAGAATCAAAAGTTATAAGTTTTGAACTCAAAATTTACCCATTCAAAACTCAAAACTTCCCTAACTCTTCCCCTTTCTGAATTTTTATTTTTAAATTTCCATTCTCCACTTTTATGCTATGACTTCATTTCCCTCCCAAAACCAAAACCAGGTTGTGATTCGCCCGTTTCAGTATCGCGACATCGAGGTGATGGAACAACTGTGCGCGGAAACAGCCGAAGAGCCAGAAAACCGCAAGGGCGCAAGCTGCGATGTGGTACTAGGTAGAAAGTTGCAGCAGATTCGTCGCTGGTACGGACTACTAAAGATTTTTAGCTTGTTTCCCAACCCTTGTCAGTCCCTGTTCCGTGCCCATGTTGCCGAAGAAGAGGGGAGCGTTAAAGGCATAATTCAGATTTCTCCTTTCAACCGCACCCGCAGCACTTGGCGGATCGATCGCATAGGAGTAGACCCGGAAGCCCGCAGCAAAGGAATTGGTTCCATGCTGCTGCGGTACTGCTTTGAGGCAGTCTGGGAGGCGCGGACGTGGCTGTTGGAAGTGAATATCGGCGACAAAACTTCCTTGGCTTTGTATCGGCAAAACGGGTTTCAGCCTTTGGCGCAGATGACTTACTGGACGATCGCCCCAGAACGCCTGCAAGAAATGGCTTCCTCGACGCCAGATTTGCCCAACCTGCTGCCCGTCAGTAACGCCGACGCTCAGTTGCTCTACCAACTGGATACCGCGTCTATGCCGCCGCTGGTGCGCCAAGTATTCGATCGCCACCTTCAAGATTTCAAAACCAGTTTTTTGGGCGCTTTAGTCGAAGGTGTCAGACAGTGGCTGGGCAAAACCGAGGTAGTCAGCGGCTACGTGTTTGAACCGCAGCGCAAAGCCGCGATCGGCTATTTTCAGGTGCAGCTATCCCGCAATGGTCAACAACCGCACGTCGCCCAGTTGACTGTACACCCCGCCTACACTTGGCTTTACCCAGAACTGCTGTCCCAGATGGCGCGCCTTGTTCAAGATTTCCCGGTTCAAAGCCTGCAACTGGCTTCCGCTGACTATCAGCCGGAACGGGAAGCTTATTTAGAGCAATTTGGAGCAGTGCGCGTGGAACACAGCTTGCTGATGTCTCGATCGGTGTGGCACAAATTGCGCGAGTCCAAGTTGGTCTCTCTCGAAGGACTCCAGCTATCAGAAATGTTGCAAAGCTTCCAGCCAACTCGCAAACCCGTACCCGGCCGGATGTCCTGGCTCGGCCCGATGCCTGGGGAAGCCACAGCAGGGCCCGCGTCCTCGGAGATAAAACCACTGTTGGCTGACTCAGGAAACAGCCAAGCTAATCAAGTTAACCCTTTGGGTGGCCAAAATTCCGAATCAGCAGCAACTGATGGCAGCAGCATTTTGCCCCTAAATTTGTCGGATTTGCCTCTAGACGGCGGCTGGCCGGGAGAACTCAATTCTTAATAAGTGAAAGCAGAAGGTAAAAGGTAGAAGGCAGAAAAAAATAGAATTAATCATCCAATAAATTACTTTTTTTTCTGTCATCTTCCCAAAATTTCCCTTCTGCTTTTGATTGATATCAACTTAAAATTACCTATCTTCTTATTACTTTCTTCTCTTATTCCTTTGCGTCCTTAGCGTTTTCGCGGTTAGTTAAATAAGATTATTTACGCGAAAAAACACTAAATCTAAAATCTAAAATCTAAAATCTAAAATTGCTTGATTGATCATGTCCAAAGATAAATTATGGATTTCAGCTCTGGGATTAGATATCGGCCTCAAACGAGTCGGCATCGCTGGGTGTGACGGCACAGGTTTAATAGCTACGGGCATTACAACACTGGTACGATCGTCCTTTGATCGAGACGTAGCTTATCTCCGAGCGCTCGTGCGAGAGCGGAGAGTGCAAATTTTGGTGGCAGGCTTGCCCTACTCCCTGAGCGGAGAATTGGGTGCTCAAGCCCGACAGGTGCAGAAATATGCGAATCGCATCGCCTCCGCCTTAGAGCTCCCCCTAGAGTACGTGGACGAGCGCCTGACTTCGGTTGAGGCAGAGGAATTGATGAAAGCTTCAGGGATTTCGCCGTCGCAAAATAATAAGGGTTCGATCGATCGCAAAGCAGCGGCCCTGATTTTGCAGCAGTGGCTAGACGAGCGGAGGCAAAATATCTCCGCCCTTCCCAATCCTTGATAGCTTTTAACAGAGGCGTGATATCCTGGTTGTGCAAGTTTGCTACGCACACCTGTAACCCTTGACAAACTGGAGAAAATTCTGCTGTACCCTCGGTAGTGAAGAAGCACAAAATCGTGATTTGTCCTCAGTGTCGCTTGCTGACTCGACTAAGATTTAAACGCTGCACTCCTCGCCTGTGGAAAAGGCCGCGAGTCTCGCGGTTTAAGCTTGTGGACTGGCGATCGCCCACTTAGCCAGAATATCGCCACGAAAATTCCCCATTGTCAAGCAAACGTTACTGAATTATTGACGGAAAACTAAGATACACGCGATGTCCTCATCCCCATACCGCAAAAAAGAGAATGGCAATTCCAACGAAGAGTCCGTCACCCTGACGGATGAAGTTGGGCGATCGCTGACTTGCAACATAGAATATTCTATGAACCTAGAAGGTCAAGAATACGCTTTGCTGCTTCCAATTGACTCGCCAGTAGAAATTTTTACATGGCACGGAGACGATAACGACGAAGCAGCAATTCCTGTAGAAGACGAAACCGAAATCGACAAAATTTTTGATACCGCTAAAGTTGTCCTGCAAGAGCAGAACTTGACACTCCGACGCACGGCGGTGACGCTGACTGTCGTTGGCGAATTGCCGGAATTTCCCGAAGAGGATATGGCATCTGATGTCGATCCAGATGAGGAGTCGGAGTTCGAGGAGCTGATGTGGCTGACCAGTTTCTACCACGAAGAACAGGAATATGCGATTTATACGCCTCTAGACCCGTTCTTTATCTTGGCTAGAATGGATGACGACGGTAAGCCAGAATTGCTCTCAGAAGAAGAGTTCCAAAGGCTGGAACCGATGTTACCTATGCTGGAAGACCAGTTCTTTGACGAGCTTGATTAGATATTAATTGCAGGCACAAGCCCTGATGGCAAAAAGCAGAATTTTTTACTATTTTATAAAAAAGTAAACTGCTCGCCCGATCGAACTTTTTCGAGATGGCAGCTTCTGCCTTCGCGATCGGGCTTTTGAATTGGGCCGCGTGAATTGGGTCTTTTAAAGGGCTTGTATTCGTAACTTTTCGGTCATCAATCGCAGGTCATCAGTCATTAGTCGCTAGTTAACCGCCGCTTATCCAGGACAACGGACTATGAATAAAGAACAAATGACAAAAGGCAGCACGCGCGAGAGCCGAAAAGGTACTCCGCAAGTCTCTAAATGGTTGTTTTATCTGGCATTGCTGCCGGCAATCTGGGGAGTTTGCGCTTGGCAAGGCTGGGCTTGGTGGAGCTGGGCTTCGGCGCCGCCTAAAATCACATCCTCATCGGGGAATCCGGCAGAAGATGCTGCTGTTTCGATCCAAATCCCGGAGGGTACTCCCAGTCAAAAAATCGGCCGGGATTTAGAGGCCGCGGGGTTGATTCGATCGAGCTCGGCATGGAATATGTGGGCCCGCTGGATGACTCTGCAAAACCGGGAGGGAGGTTTTCAAGCAGGAACTTACCAACTGTCGCCGACTCAGCCTCTGAGTGCAGTTGCTGACAAAATTTGGAAGGGCGAAGTCGTACAGCAGAGTTTCACGATTCCAGAAGGGTGGTCGCTGCAACAAATGAGCACTTATTTTGAAGCGCAAGGTTTTTTCCCAGCTAAGGAGTTTATGGCGGCCGCGAGTCAAATTCCTTACGCTCAATACCCTTGGCTGCCGAGCGGATTGCCTCATTTGGAAGGTTTTTTGTACCCGGATACTTATCAGCTAGACGGCGATAGAATTACTCCTCAAGCTGCGATCACACAAATGCTCACCCGTTTCGAGCAGACAGCTTTGCCGGTATATCAAAAAAATCAGAATAATACGAAGCTCTCTCTCAAAGAATGGGTGACTTTGGCGAGTATTGTAGAAAAAGAAGCTGTGGTTGCTTCCGAGCGGAACCGCATTTCTGGAGTGTTCAACAACCGTCTGAAAAAGGGTATGACGTTGGGTTCTGACCCGACAGTTGAATATGCTCTTGGCATCAGGCAAACTAAGGAGAAGCCTCTGACTTTTAAGCAAGTAGAAACGCCTTCTCCTTACAATACTTATATAAATCCAGGACTACCCCCAACTCCGATCGCATCTCCGGGCATAGCAAGTCTGGAAGCGACTCTGACTCCCGAAAATACAGAATACCTGTATTTTATGGCTCGATACGACGGCACTCACATTTTTAGCCGCACGCAGGCGGAACACGATGCTGCGATTGCTAAAGTTGACGAGCAGTTGCGATCGAATCCATAGATTGGCAATGACTAATAAAAAAGTAAAAAGTCAAAAGTAACAAAGGAAAAGCCATAATTATTCACTTTTGGTTTTTTACTTTTTCAATCTTTAACTCCCAATTTCTTATTTCTCAATCTAAAATCTAAAATCTAAAATCTAAAATCATTATGACTTGGGGTAAATTACTACAGCCTGACTTAGTTCTAGGCGATTCAGTCATGAAATTAACGGCTGATATTCTGCAGGAATATCAGATTAAAGGATTAGTGTTGGATGTGGACGAAACTCTTGTTCCCATTACGGCAATGAATGCTTCTCCTGAGCTCAGCTTGTGGGTACAAGAAATTAGACCCGTGGTATCGCTATGGTTGGCAAGCAATAATTTAAGTCAAAATCGGATCGGTCGAATTGCTGATTCTTTGAATCTACCTTACATCACGGGTGCTGCTAAACCGTCGCGCCGCAAGTTGCGAACAGCAGTGACTGCAATGAATTTGCCGGTGGAACAGGTGGCGATGGTGGGCGATCGACTTTTTACTGATGTTTTAGCAGGCAATCGTTTGGGTATGTTCACTATTTTAGTGGAACCAATGGTTGATGCTGGGTATGCACTTCGCAAGTATCCGGTGCGCTCTTTTGAAGTTTGGGTTTCTCAAGCTTTGGGGGCTTCTCTGAAAATTAAAGATTAAAAATGGGCATCGGGAATTGGGCATGGGGCATTGGGCATCGGGCATGGGGCATTGGGAATTGGTAATTAGGAATTGGGAATTGGTAACTAATGGCAACAGACAACAGTCAACAGTCAACAGTCAACAGTCAACAGTCAACAGTCAACAGTCAACAGTCAACAGTCAACAGACAACAGACTAAAACTATTGTTGTTAAAATTGGAACTTCAACTCTGACTCGATCGACTACAGGAAACTTAGCTCTTTCAACTATTGCGGCATTGGTCGAAATTTTAGCTGATTTGCGGCAGCAAGGCCATCGAGTAGTTTTGGTTTCTTCGGGTGCGGTTGGAGTTGGCTGCGCGCGCTTGGGTTTGACGGAACGCCCGCGAAACATGGCTATGAAACAGGCTGTGGCGGCTGTGGGCCAAGGGCGGCTGATGCGTGTGTACGATGACTTGTTTACTACTCTACAACAGCCGATCGCTCAAGTATTGCTCACCAGGGGCGATTTAGTGCAGCGTAACGGTTATGTTAACGCTTGCAATACTTTTGGGCAACTGCTGAGATTGGGCGTGATTCCGATCGTCAATGAAAATGATACCGTAGCCGTAGACGAGCTTAAATTTGGCGATAACGACACGCTTTCGGCGCTGGTGGCGAGTTTGGTAGAAGCAGATTGGTTGTTTGTGCTCACAGATGTCGATCGGCTGTATTCCGCCGATCCGCGCAGCAATCCCGACGCGCAGCCGATCGCCCTAGTCCAAAGTATGGCACAGCTCACAGAATTTCAGGTGCAAACAGGAGATTCCCGCAGCGGTTGGGGAACCGGCGGAATGGTGACAAAAATTGAAGCGGCGAGAATAGCAACTGCATCGGGAGTACGGACTGTCATAACTGACGGCTGCTTTCCTGGTAATATCGAGAAAATACTTAAGGGAGAGTCGATCGGCACTCAATTCGAGCCTCAACCGCGCCCTGTAAACGCTCGCAAACACTGGATAGCTAACGTGCTAATTCCCGCCGGAAAACTATACTTAGATGCGGGTGCTGTCAAGGCAATTTCCCACGGGGGAAAATCGCTTTTAGCGGCGGGTATTGCTCAAGTAGAAGGAGAATTTCAAGCTGATGATTCCGTGCAGTTGTGCGACGCAGCCGGTAAGCAAATTGCTAGAGGACTTGTGAATTATAGCAGTTTAGAATTGAGACAAATTCAGGGCTGCAAGTCAGAGAAAATTGCTGAGATTTTAGGCTATGCAGGCGTAGAAACGGCGGTACACCGAGATAATTTAGTGATTGTTTAAACTAACAAATATCGAGACAGTCGATCGGGCAATGAGCGAAGGTAGAAATTGAGGATATTTGCAGCACAGTCTTGCAAGAATGTGTTTGGCTGTGTCGGAACAGCTCATTCATCGCTTCTGTAAACAGTTCAAAGATATTTTGTGCTAATTCTAAAGCTGCTTGGCGTTCCGCATTAGTAAGTTTTATCTCTGCTAAAACTTCCAACATCTCTGGCGTGTTTAAAAGGTGATAATTTTCTAAACCCCCATAACCTCCTTCAAAATCGACATATTCTTTTTGGGTAACTTGCTGTAATTCCATTACCACTGCAAGCGCCGCTTCAAAAAAAACTTTTGCCGTTCCTTCGAGGACTTCCACTAACACCAGTTTCTCAATGGGAGAGGCTTTCCAAGCGTAGCGTTCAAGCACTGAACAGAGCGATCGAGTTTTTTTAGTTTCTTCACCCCAAAGCAGTCTGAAGTCGCCGTAACTCATTAATTGGTTTAAGCCTAGTTCCTCTAGGTATTCTAGATAGTCGTGCCAGTAATAGTTTTTTTTATAAGTATATTTATTAATGAGTTCCTGAACTTTGCTATTACTAGAAGATTCTCGCAATACATATTTATTTAAATCGCTCAAGCCCACAGCCAAAGGAGCAAGTACAGGTGCAAAAATTAGTCGTTGATTAGCGTGAATGTGTTTATTGGCTAGAAAGTCAAACAAGGGCAATTTTGCAAACTCTTGCTTTTTCGGTTCAATGAATGCTACAATTGCTTTCATACTTTTTTCGCCTAAATAGTTGCTGTCAAGATCATCTTCATACATCCGTTAATTATCTATATTTTCGAGCCTAAATAATTGTGTTTATTATCATACATATTTGTATTTGAGATCATAGGTAAGAGTGTTTGCAGTCACAGGAAAATGTGACCTGTATCATATGGTGTCAGAAGTTCGAGCATCTTGTTGGCTAGAGATAAAATGTTCTACATTTAAATTGCATATTTCGGGCGTGGCTCAAAGCCACGCCACAAAAGTTTGATTATTTATTGACCGATAATTTAAAGGCTGATTAACTTAATATAGGCAAATGAGGATTCTGCTCGAACTCCTAAAAAATGCTGTTTACAAAATCGGGATGCTCCCTGCAAATCAGTCCTAGACGCATAGGAGTCTCTAAACCGGGTTTCTTCGGAGATTCATCGCTGCTCAACAAAAATTTTTATGAGAAACCCGGTTTTTTTAACCCTTGCTTTTATTGCTTCTTCCCTCTTTTCTCTTCCCTCTTCTTATTCCTTCTTCATTCTTCCTGCGGTCATCAGCCTCAAAATGACAATTTCCAATTCTCAGAATTGCCTTTAGGTGCGTTGTGAGTTACTCTATCTTTTGGATCAGTTAACACAATTATAGGAGTTAATCTTGGAACGGACTTTTTTAGCGATTAAGCCCGACGGCGTACAGCGCGGACTCGTCGGCGAAATTATCGGTCGTTTTGAAGCCAAGGGCTTTAAGCTAGTTGGCATGAAACTGATGACGGCGAGTCGCGAACTTGCCGAACAGCATTATGGCGTACACAAAGAAAGACCCTTTTTTGCGGGGCTGGTAGATTTCATCACTTCCGGGCCGATTGTGGCGATGGTGTGGGAAGGCGACGGCGTTGTGGCCTCGGCGAGGAAAATGATTGGCGCAACAAATCCTCTGAATTCAGAACCGGGGACAATTCGCGGCGATTTGGCTGTGAATGTCGGTCGCAATATTATTCATGGTTCTGATGCTGTGGAAACTGCCCAGCAGGAAATTAGTCTCTGGTTCAAGGAAGAAGAATTGAGTGCTTGGACACCTTCTTTAACTCCTTGGATTGTGGAGTAGTTTGGATATTCTCCCGATTGATTAATCGGGAGATATAGCCTTTCTCAGACAGATGATATCGATTCCGGTTGCAGTGTCCGTAATTGTTGACTGTTGACTGTTGACTGTTGACTGTTGACTGTTGACTGTTGACTGTTGACTGTTGACTCGATGTTAAAAAAATGAAAATTGCGCGAATTATTTATTGGCAGCTTGATTAGACTTTACGCCCGACGATGAAGCGCGGATTTGATATCATTCCGGGGTAGCCGGAATTGATATGAAATATCATGTCGCTGACTCACTCATAACTGTAAAATATAGAATAGTTTGAGATTTTTCCTCGTTACCAGGAGCTTCCTGGTAACGAGAAGAAAAAATGTTAATCGGAACTTAAAAACTCCAGATAATTATTAGTCAATTCTTTGACTGCTAATTCGTAAAACTGCTGACCGTGTTCGGGGGTTGCTAAGCCGGGATTTGAACCCATTCTGCCGTCGGGAAATCGGCGGCGGAAGTCAGCGGCACCGTAAATTTTGTGCCCGGAAGCGACTTCTTCCGAAAGCGGAGCTTGCTTGATTGCTTCTGGATAAAGGTATTGGGTTAAGGCGATTTCGCTGGGGGTGGCGTGGGAACCTTCTTGGTTTCCGTACAATTCTTTTGCTAGTTTGTAGACTGATCCGCACATGAACCAGTTGCCGATTTGACACTGGATTCGATCGGCATTTGGTAAATTTAAGTCAGACAAATGCGCGTAAGTCTCGGAAAATGCTGCTTTCATGGTGGCAATGTTGCCGCCATGACCGTTAATGAAGAAATATTTCTCAAATCCCGCTTTTGCCAAAGATGTGATATAATCCCTGATTACGAGTATCAGCGTCTGCGGTCGGAGGCTGATTGTGCCGGGAAAGCTGGTGTGGTGCAAGGCCATCCCTACATTAATTGTCGGGCCGATTAAGGCATTGGCAGCTTCGCCGACACCGCGAGCGATCGCCTTGGCAGCAATGGCGTCAGTGCCGATCAAGCCGGTGGGCCCGTGCTGTTCGGTGGAGCCGATCGGGATAATTATGCCTCGCGAGCTTTCGAGATAAGCTTCTACCTCGGGCCAGGTACTCAAATGCAGCAACATGATAGGCAGTCTACAGAATTTTTACTTGCTATCGTCGATCGTAGCGGGCACGGGAAAAAAAGACTTTTGGTCAATTTATTATTGTATTATTAAAAAAAGCTCTAAAGTGCGATCGCAACTTTACCGTTATATTACTTAACGTTAATAATTTAACCACTTGATTACCAAAACTTTACCTTTTAATAACCTTTTAAGAGTAGTATAACAATCATCTCCCTATAGATTGGGTGTTACGTGGTCAATTAACAGCGGGCAATGTTTTATGAAATTAACACCGACCCCGAAAAATGACCAGACTTCTGTGGCCTGGGCGCAGGCAGACAGCGCGGTTCCGGCAACTGCTCTACGGCTGTATTCCTTGCATGAGCAAGTAGCAAAGGTCGAGCGCGTGTCTGTGGGATGGACTGGCGAAGGATTCTAAGCGATCGAACAAATGGCGATCGTACAAGCGATCGCAGCGCGAGAGTGCCTCAGCTACTGAAGAAGGTACCTCGCGCTAGCCACATACAAACATCACTCCCACTGATATTTATGTCTTCTGCTGAATTAAGCGAATGTCCTTCAAGGTTGGCTGTTCGACAAGCCGGCCGTATCTTGTTATTGGAAGGTGAAGATCTGTTACGGGAAATGCTAGCTTTAGCCCTTAAAGAACAGGGCTATGAGGTGGTGGTTACTAGCGACGGGCGCAACGCTCTGCCTTCTGTACAGGCTTCTTCGTCATACCACGGTGAATTTGCCTTCAACCTGTTAATTATGGATTCAATTAACGGTTTGGATTTGTGTCGAATGTTACGGCATCAAGGAAATCCCGTCCCTATTCTGATTATCGGTGCTAGAGGAAGTGCCAACAATTGCGCTTTTTACCTCGAAGCCGGATCGGATGATTATCTGACCAAGCCTTTTGGAATGCGGGAGTTTATCGCTCGCTGTCGGGCGCTGATGCGACGCCAGCGTCTCGGTCGGTTACCGGAATCGAGGACGCTGCAATATAAGAGCATAACTCTGTATCCTGAAGAGTGCCGCGTGTTAGTTCGTGGTCTGGAAGTGAAATTTTCTCCTAAACAGTTTCGCTTACTAGAACTATTTATGAGTTATCCCCGGCGAGTTTGGTCTCGTGATCAGTTGCTGGAAAAAATTTGGGGCCAAGATTTTATCGGAGACAGCAAAACAGTTGACGTTCACATCCGCTGGCTACGTGAAAAGTTGGAAATAGATCCAGCCCAACCGGAATATATCATTACGGTACGTGGGTTCGGCTATCGATTTGGTTAAATTATTAAATCAGTTGTAGGGTGGCAAATTGCAGTCGAATAGACAAATAAGGACACAATTTTTTTTGTGTCCTTATTTGTCTATGGAGTGTGTGCAATACAATAGCTTGGAGATGCAACCAGTAGATCTCTTCCAGCGACCGTTGCCGTTATCTTTTACCCGCTCGCGAGCGGTATAAATCAAAACTCCCCTGTCCACTGCCAACAATGAAGTTTCGAGCAATCTCCTGCAACCGCAACAGCCGCCACCATATCTGAACTCGGAATTAATTCCATTAAAGACCATCTCGATGCTTCTTCGGGGTTGTCTTCAACATTTAATAGTGCTGCTGGTTCTCCTGGTCCTAGGCTGACATCAAACTGATTCAGAGGAATAGAAAGTCCTTTGCCGACTGCTTTAATGTATGCCTCTTTACGAGTCCAGCAGGTGAAAAAAGCTCTGGGTTGAAGATGTTCTGGGAGCAAAAGCAACACAGAGTGTTCTAAGGGTGAAAAAAACTTTTCAGCAATTTCCAGGCAAGGAAAGTTGGGATTTATGCTTTCAATATCGACACCAATATCTCGATTTTTGGTAATCGCAATTACAGCCATATTTCCTGAGTGAGACAAATTGAAACGGAGGGTATTTCCACCTTGGGCGACGATGAGAGAAGGCTTGCCGTAGGGATTGTACTCAAAGCGTAAAATGTGAGAACTTATGTTAAGATAGCGACTCAGAATTGCTCTCAGCGCGCCGCGACTCACAATAAATTGCGATCGATCTTTTGGAAAGCGAAAACGATCGGCTTTTGTCCGCTCGTCCGCAGAGAGAGTCTGTTGTAAACTCTGCAAGCAAGATTCTGTTTGAGCAAGAGAGACGCGCCAAACATGAATTTCTCCCATATCCAATGTCAAGTCTAGCGGTGGGGAATTCCACGGAGGAACGACAGCAATCATGTATTTACCCTGCCTTATCAAAAGCTTCCACTTACCAAATTACCGCTCTTCTTCTTTATCTTCTCTCTCTTCCTTCGCGCCCTTCGCGGTTCGTTAAACGCTCCCAATCCCAACTGTCAATCGATTTTAGATTTTAGATATTAGATATTAGATTGAAGAAAGCGACCCCACTGATAAATCCGGGGGCCCCGGACTAAATTGCTTGATTGTCAATTACTCCAGGTTTGTACAACTTTTCCTGCTAATTTTTGTCCCAACCAAGGCGTATTTGCCGATCGCGACTTCAGACTTGACCCATCAACAGTCCAGCTCATGTTTGGGTCGAACAAAATCAGCTCAGCAGAGACTCCCGGTGCAACCGTGGCGGGGGTTTGTCCGAGACAAACTGCAGGGCCTGCGCTCAACACTCGCCACAGTTCTAAAGCCGAAAAATCGCCAGTTTCTACCAGTCCGTGCCATAGCAAAGGCAAAGCTAATTCCAAACCGATCGCCCCAGGCGGACTATCAGCAAAAGCCACAGTTTTCTCCTCATAAGTATGCGGGTTGTGGTCGATCGCGATCGCATCAATTACCCCATCTTTCACAGCTTGAATCAGCGCTAATTGGTCGCTGACATTGCCCAACGGCGGTTCTAGGTGTAAATTCGGATCGTAGGCCAACGAAGCAGTCAGAGCATTTCTCCCGCCGGAATCTTGAGAGTTTCCTGAAATTGCCCCGACATTCAACAGCAAGTGCATCCAAGTCACACTCGCAGTTACCGGCAAACCCCGCACCTTCGCATCTCGAATCAATTCCACACTGCGCGCCGTAGAAACGCGCATAATGTGAACCGGAGTGCCCGCAGATGCCACCAACTCTAGGATTGCCGCCAAAGCGGAAGTTTCCGCACTCGCCGGAATTCCTGGCAAACCCAAGCGCACCGACACCGCACCCTCCCGCGCCGCGCCCTTTCCTGCTAAAGTTCGATCGCACGGCCACAAAGCCACAGACTTGTCCAAAGGCTTGATATACTCCAGCAAACGCCTCACCAGAGCCGGATTAGACAGCGGCAAACCGTCCGCAAAACCCACCACTGCACAGGAGGCCAGCTCGCCCAACTCTGCCATCTGCTGACCTTTAACGCCCGCTGTCAGCGCGCCCCAAAAATACAAGCGGGGCAGCCCCGGCGACAAATTGCGGATATGTTGCTGCAACAAAGCTAAACCAGCCAAATTGTCAACAGGTGGGGAGGTATCCGGCAAAATCGCCACTCGCGTAAAACCCCCAGCCGCCGCAGCCTGCATCAAGGATTCCAGGGTTTCTCGATCCTCAAAACCCGGTTCTCCGCTGTGACTGTAGATATCAGTTAACCCCGGCCCCAAAATCAGTCCCTGGCAATCCCGCACTTCTGTGTCAGCGGGAAACTCAGCAATTTTTTCCTCAACTGCTTTGATATTACCTTCAGCAATCAGAATATCAGCGATGCGATCGCTCCCTGAAACTGGATCTAGCACTCGTACATTTTGTAGCAGTTCGCGGCTCATATAACAGAAGGAAGTTCGGCAACGGATTATGTAACGGATGTAACGGATGTAACGGATAGAAAGAAGAAGGAAGAAGGAAGAAGCAATCCAGCGCATTAGGTTCAGGAATTAAGAACTTCCTAAGCGTTGGGCGCGGTTGTTATCCCAATTCAAACATTTTTCAGGCGCGAACCCGTAGGGGTGGGCGTTCCTTCCGCTACGGGTTCGCGCCCAGCACTTTACTGATTACAGTGCTCCTGCGGCTGTTTGGTCAAAAACACCGCCGCTCAAATGAGTTGTGACATTCATCGCTTGTAATACCGGCAAACCATCGGGGCCGTGAGGATAATCAATCACGCTAACGGCTCCGTTTCCTTGTTTGAATTTCCAGAAATGTTCGGGTTCCAAGCCGAATAGGTGACAGAGAATAGCTTTGTTAATGGCATCGTGAGCAACGACAATTCCAGTACCAGAAACAGATTGTACAATTTCTCGCCAAGATGCGATCGCCCGCGTCCAAACTTGCTGCAAATTCTCTCCTTCGGGCATTTGCACTGTTTCAGGAGATGTTTTCCATTCTTCTAGCAAACCGGGATAGGATTGTTCGATTTCTGATTCAAACTTTCCTTCCCAAAGTCCGTGGCTGATTTCTCTTAGCTCATCGCGGAGTTCCAGTTGCAAACCGCCGTGATATTTGAGAATAATTTCCGCAGTTTCTTTCGGGCGCAGCATGGAACTGCTGATTGCAAAATCCAATTTTACATCCTTGAGAAATTCTGCTGCTCGCCGGGATTGTTCGCGGCCGTTATCGTTGAGAGGTACGTCAATTTGCCCTTGAAATTTACCTGCTTTATTCCAGTCGGTTTCGCCGTGACGCACCAGCAACAATCGCGGGCCTTGGTGTCCGTCCCTCGGTTTGGGAAAAATTTCGCCGGTATGGGAAGTTAAATTCACTGACTCTAATTGAACTGCAACTTTCTTTTTTGGCTCTCCGAGTTTGTCGTTGGTAACAGGGGAAGGGCCAAAATTAATGACACTAATTCCGCAATTTGACTGTTGAATTGATTGATAGTAATCCGGGGTAATTTCCGACGCGGTGGCGATGAGAGCGCGGTTGATTCCGTTGTGACCTACTACTAGAATTGTGCCGTCTTTGTGGCGCGATAAAAGTTCTTGCCAAAAATGACGAGCGTTAGCAAAAATTGCCAATACGGGAAAGTGTTCGATTTCTCCGTCAGCAGATGGCAGTTTCATGGAAAATTTGTCGGGCTGTTTTTGCCACTGCTGATATGCTGCGGGGAATTTGTCGATCGCATCTTGGCGGAGCATTCCTTCCCACAGAGGCAAATCGATTTCCATCAAATTATCAGTTGGCTGGAGTTGTGGCGGATTTGTCAAGCGCGACAGGATGATATCTGCTGTTTCTTTGGCTCGTTTCAGGGGACTTGTATAGGCGGCATCAAAGGCGATACTGCTGAGTGTGTCGCCTACTTGCAGGGCGGCGCTGCGGCCTGCTTCTGTCAAAATTGATTTATCGAGGCGGCCTTGGATGCGGCGTTCTTGATTGTATGTGCTTTTGCCGTGACGGACTAAGATAATGCGAGTCATTCGATTTTAGATTTTAGATTTTAGATTTTAGATTTAGCCTGTTACGCGCTTCGGGTGCGCGGTGCACGCCTTACCCAGTCTTCGGGTGCGAGACGAGTCAAAAAGATGAGCCAGTGAAATTTTACCAGTTGTGGGGGTACTCTCGTCTGCAACGACCTATGATGAAAGACGGAAAAGATTTAGCCACGGATTCGCGCGGGACGGAAAAGCAGTAATGACACTGAAGCGGGTTATTTTAGGTATTTTAACGGCGATCGCGATCGCCATGGTCGGTTTATCTTTACTTGCTAGTTGGAATCAGCCGCAAATTCAAAGCCGGCTGGAACTCTACCAGACAAATTTGCTGCTGCACGCCTCGGAGTGGCAAGGAGAAAATAATCAGAGTGCTAATTTAAGTTCGGCGCGCAACAATATTGTCGGTGCAGATCCTTTAAATACGGCTTTGACGCAATATCAAGAAGCGCGAGACTCGGCTCGCAAAACTCTCGAAACAAGTCAATCACAATTTAAAGTAATTCAGTCTACCATCGCCTCCAAGTCTGAAGATAATACTCTGAATTTGGCTCAAAACAAGGCTTTGTCAGAGTCTATAAATCAACAGTCATTGCTGCTGAACGAACTTGACTTGCGATTGGGAATTTTGCAGGCAAGCAGTGGCAAAACTGAGGTGGCGCTCCAAACTTGGAAAAATTTAGTTGAGCGCTACAAAAATAAAATTGATGACGATTCTTCGGTGGTAACTGCTCAAGTTTTAACGGGAATTTGGAGCAATCCGGCTCAACTGCTACCGGATGCCGAGCCGCGCATTCAAAAGTCTTTGGATGGCTGGTTTCGCTATCGCGCTCTCGCTCAACTTTACAAGCTGCAAGAACGTTCTAAAGAGCTGGCGGCGCTGCAAGCAGCAGAGCAAGTAACGGCCCAGCAAGCTGTAGAAAAGTTGGCAATTATAGTTGGCGTTCCGGCGATCGCACTTTGTATTGGTACGGTTTTGCTGGTTGGTTTGACCGTGCAGTGGTTGTTGCAGCGAAAGCAGTTAGATACAGCAGGTTCTGGCCCTGTGTTGGCGCGAAATGCGAGCTTGACTTGGGATGTGCCTTGGGACGGCGAGATTGTTTGGCAGGTGCTGGTTGTCGGCTTTTTCTTTGTCGGGCAAATCTTGATTCCCTATTTGTTGCTGCCAGTTTCTCTGGCTGTTTTAAAACTCAATCCTGCTACTTTTGACCCGCGCGACAAGGCTTTTTATATCTTTGCTACTTATTTGTTGCTGTCGGCTGGGGGGCTTTCGGTACTGTATTTTTCGGTCAAGTCTTTTTTGCCTTTGCCGGAAGGTTGGTTTCGGATTAATTGGCGGGGAAGTTGGTTTTTGTGGGGATTTGGTGGCTATTTTGTTGCTTTGCCTTTGGTAGTTTTGGTGTCGCTGATCAATCAGCAATTTTGGCAGGGACAAGGTGGGAGTAATCCGATTTTGCCGATCGTTCTCGAAGGTAGGGACAACGTGGCTTTGGCGGTGTTTTTCGGCACTGCTGCGATCGCGGCTCCGGTTTTTGAGGAAATCGTGTTTCGGGGCTTTCTGCTGCCTTCTCTGACTCGCTATTTGCCTGTTTGGGGGGCGATCGCAGCTTCTGCTTTCTTGTTTGCGGTGGCTCACTTGAGTGTGTCTGAGATTCTGCCTTTGGCGACTTTGGGGGCGGTTTTGGGGTTTGTGTACACGCGATCGCGCAATCTCCTTGCGCCTATGCTTCTCCACAGTCTTTGGAACAGCGGTACTCTCCTGAGTCTGTTTCTTTTGGGCGGGGGCGCGAGTTAATTCGGGCGGTTGTTAATAATTGTGAATTAACCGAGTTTTTTTGAGAACGATCGTCAGGGCGATCGACTCTTGCCAAAAACAGTAGTAGGCTGTTCGGTGCGCCCCTGATATCTAGCCCGGTAAAATAACCGGAACTCCCATAGGGGCGGGTTCATCCTAATCTGTAATATCAGCAACAGATCCAGATAGACCCGCCCCGCTCCCTTACTTTAGCGGAAAAACAGGGTTTAACATGGAAGTAATATCTTGTCGGCTGATGATTGAGAGACTCACCCGGGCGATCGTACCAAACGGAAGTTGACAATCGGGCTAATTTATAGGTAAATTTTAATTTAGGATGAGGCTTAAACCCAATGAGCAATTTGAACAGCCGCAAGTTAGAGGGAACGCCGAGTTGGATGCGTTTCGCACCCTATGCAGCCTTGGGCATTTTAATATTTTCTCTCAATTCAGGCAGCGAACTCAATTATTTCTTGAGAGGCTACTTGGTGATTCTACAGGCTCAAGTCGGTATAGTTATGCTGTATTTTGCGATGTCTAAGTTTCGCAAAAACCCAAATAAATGAGTAAAAATTAGTAAGATTACTTAGCTCGATCGTTAAAGGTCGATCATTAAAGGTCGATCGCGGAAGTTCAAATAAAAAAACTGGGGAAAGTAAAAATGGTAAAAGATAAAACCGTAGCAGTTGTGTTAGCTTTCTTTGTAGGAGGTTTCGGAATTCACAAATTTTATTTGGGCAATAACTTAGCAGGGGTATTATACTTGCTATTTTCTTGTACATTAATTCCGTCACTGATCGCATTTTTCGATTTTATCGGTCTGCTGCTGATGTCGGAACAAGCTTTTCAGGTACAGTACAATGGCGGAACGTTGCCGTCTGGGTATGCCCTCAGAGCGGCAAAAGATGTAACTGGGGCGATCGGCGAATTGAAAAAACTTTACGATATGGGCGCAATTACGGCCGAAGAATATGAGGAAAAACGCCAAAAACTGTTGCGAGAATTGTAATTAAGAAGGAAGTTCGGCAACGGATGTAACGGATGTAACGGATGTAACGGATGTCAGGAAGAAGGAAGAAGAACTCCCACTCTTAAAAAAGTGGGATTGAGATAAGTGTGAGATCACAGCTATTTAAGGATATAACTAAAGTGTCTCAAGATTTATACTGGCTGCGTCAAACTCCAAACTGGGTGTGGTATTCTTTTATTCCCTACTTCGGCGGATTGGCGATCGCCTATGCAGGCCAAAAGTCAAATATTCGCAGTTGGATGGGATGGGGTGTTGGCATTACTTTAGCAGCACTAGCGGTATCTTCTTCAACTAATTTGGGTACGATCGTGTGGATTGCTCAAATTGTCACTGCTTTTAGTTTGAAAAAGCGCTATCTCATCAAAACCGCACCCAGAGGTATACTGGTTCCGGCGAGTGCGACAAATGCCGAAGAACTGGCAAACGTGCGCGGCAAAATAGATATTAACGAGTGTACCAAAGACGATATGGTCAGAATCTTGGGTTTGCCGATCGTCTACGCCAACGATATTGAATCTTTGCAAAACGAAGGCTACATTTTTACCCACGCCGAAGAGTTATCAGAAATAGCCGGAGTTCCCGAAAGTCACGTCAGACGCATCGCCCCGATGATTTGCTTCAGCTACAATTATCAAAAAGAATTGCAGTTTACTTGGAAACGGTTAAATATTCTTTCGCCGGAAGAGCTAATCGCCAGCGGTTTAGATCGAGCTGTTGCCGAAAAAATAGTTAGAGAAAGGCAGAGAAAAGGCGCTTACAAATCAGTTGTAGAAGTCAAGCGGCGGACGGGACTGCCTTTTGATTCCTACCGCCATATTTGTTAATTTGCATATGATTCAAGGGTAGTATGGCAAAAAACTCGATCGCCTCCTGGTAATTGACATTAAATGCACCTGCGGGCAAAAATCTCCCCCAGCAGGCGGGCAAGCGCAAAATTATAAAAAAGTATTTATTATCTTGACATTTACACAAAATAATGATATCTCAATATATTGTGAAACTCGTACTTTTCCCTAGCATCAACTCCAAACCAGGGTAAGTTTTCCAGAATCTGCCTTAAATATCAGTGGTAAGCTATCTGAATTATTATTGAAATGCAAAACGACACAATAGTAGCAGTACCGCTAACATCAAATTATGTCTGACTCTCCTCCATCCCAAATCTCCCCAGAAGCTGCACCGGAAAGTGCTGCTACCGAAAACCGCAGTGCCAAAACTCGGCAACTGTTGGGCATGAAAGGGGCTGCTAGCGGGGAAACTTCCATCTGGAAGATTCGCTTGCAATTGATGAAACCGATTACCTGGATTCCCTTAATTTGGGGCGTGGTGTGCGGGGCTGCGTCTTCTGGAAACTATGTTTGGAACCTAGAGAATTTCTTGATCGCAGCAGCTTGTATGTTGATGTCGGGGCCGTTGCTGGCAGGGTATACTCAAACTTTGAACGATTTTTACGATCGCGAAATCGACGCCATTAACGAGCCCTACCGTCCGATTCCCTCCGGTATCATCTCGATTCCCCAAGTAGTAACGCAAATTTTGGTATTATTAGCGGCTGGCATTGGGGTGGCTTATGCTCTAGACTTGTGGGCGGGTCATGAATTCCCGATAATGACTGTTTTGACTCTCGGCGGCGCGTTTCTAGCTTATATCTACTCTGCGCCTCCGCTGAAACTGAAGCAGAATGGTTGGTTGGGAAATTATGCCCTGGGTGCTAGCTACATTGCCCTGCCTTGGTGGGCGGGTCAAGCTTTGTTTGGTACACTAGATCCCACGATTATGATCTTGACCCTGTTTTACAGTTTGGCAGGGCTGGGGATTGCGATCGTCAACGATTTCAAAAGTGTTGAAGGCGATCGGCAATTAGGGTTAAAATCTTTGCCAGTGATGTTTGGCATCAGCACCGCAGCTTGGATTTGCGTGTTGATGATCGACATCTTTCAAGCTGGGATTGCAGGCTACCTGATCAGCATCCACCAAAACCTTTACGCTGTCATTCTGCTGCTGCTGATAATTCCCCAAATTACTTTTCAGGATATGTACTTTTTGCGTAATCCCCTGGAAAATGATGTTAAATATCAGGCAAGTGCTCAGCCTTTCCTGGTTTTGGGTATGCTGGTAGCAGCCTTGGCACTGGGTCATGCGAGTTAAGCAGAGTTTTGAGGTTTGAGTTAAAAAATTTTGAATTCAAAAAACCTAATTCACTTCTCAAAAAAATACCAAGCTCTGCAGCGTTAAGAAAAGTTTTGAATTTCGAGTTGTGAATTAAAAAGTTTTTAATTCAAAGAATCTAATTCAAGGCAGCGTATTATTCAAGAAAAAATGTCGAATTAAAAATTAAGAATTGAAGAAGGCTAGCTTTTTTAATTTTTAATTTTTAATCGGACTTGATGAGGTTTGAAGGTCTGATCGTGGCAGAATTTTTCTCAAATATCAAAGATACATTGAGCAAAGTCACTAACGCAATAAGCGGTAATTCCGATCGAGAACCGCCGAAGCCTGCGAAGGGTAATAAGCTCAACTCGCCGGAATCGGAGGCGGAATTTTCTACACGGACAAGGGATGAGCGATCCGAGTATGTGGTATCAGAAGATGCTGCACCTCTAGAAGAGTCAGAATATTTAGAGTCAGAATATTTAGAGTCGGAATATTTAGAGCCAGAATACGCTCGATATCCAATAGTCAATCGCAATTGGCAAGGATTGAAGCGCTTAATCGCTTGGTTGGAAATTGAACCTCAAGTTACCAGTTTGCAAACCAAGGGAAAAGAATTGTTGCGGCCGGGATTAAGTTTGCTGGAAACTAAATCACCCCAAAAATCGGATAGTAGCGAATTGCCGGAAAATAGCGCATCGCCGAACACCCAACTGCAGATAAATACGGAACTACAGGAAAATAGCGCACCGCAGGAAAATACTAAAAAACGTATCCCCCGCCGCCCTAGATTTTGGATAAGTTTAGGTGTGGCAAGTATAGGCGGGGGCGCTTTAATCTACGGTTTATGGATTTTGTACACATTAGACAAAGGTTTGCCGGATGTTAACGATTTGTCAGCCTTTAATCGCGACGGAACGCTGACAATTAAGGCGGCAGATAATACGATTTTGTTGCAGTCGGGACCTGCAACTAGAGATAAACTGAAACTTAAAGAAATTCCCGAACTGTTGGTTAAAGCTTTTATTGCCATAGAAGACCGCCGTTTTTACCAACATCGCGGGGTGGATTATCAAGGTATTGTGCGATCGATTGTTTCTAATTTGATAGAAAGAGATTTAGTGCAAGGCGGCAGTACAATTACGCAACAATTGGCTCGCGTTGTTTTTCTCAATCAGGAAAGAAGTATTAGGCGGAAAGTCCGGGAAGCTCTTTTAGCTCAGAAAATAGAGCGAGAGTTGAGTAAAGACCAAGTTTTAGAACGGTATTTAAATCTGGTTTATTTGGGTTCGGATGCTTACGGGGTGGCGGATGCGGCTTGGGTTTTCTTTAGCAAAACAGTAGATAAATTAACTTTGGCAGAGATGGCAACTTTGGCGGGTTTGCCACCGGCACCGAGCGAATATTCGCCTTTAGTTAATCCCGATATTGCTAAGAAACGCCGCAATCTGGTGCTGCAACAAATGCAGGAAGCGAAGGTAATTACAGAGGCTGAGGCGAAGCAGGCAATGGCGGAACCTATCGCCGTTAAACCAAGTGCCCCGAAGCGATTTAAAGTAGTCGCGCCTTATTTTGCTAGTTACATTCGGAAGGAATTGCCTCACTATGTTTCTCAGGATGCTTTGGAAGCTGGCGGTTTGACTGTTGAGACGACGGTGGATTTGAAGTGGCAGAAAATAGCGGAACAGGTGGTTAAAGATGCGATCGAAGTTGATGGCCGCCGTCAAGGTTTTGAACAGGCCGCTTTAGTTTCTATGGACACTAAGACTGGGGAAGTTAAAGCCCTGGTAGGAGGGGGAAATTTTAAGGAAAGTGAATTTAATCGCGCTACGCAGGCTTTGCGACAGCCCGGATCGACGTTTAAAGGGTTGGTTTATGCCGCGGCGATGGCGGCTGGTTTTTCTCCCTATGACGGTTACGAAGATGAACCAATTATTATCGACGGCTATCAACCGAATAATTATGGCAAAAAATTTAGCGGTTGGCGATCGATGTCTGATGCTTTGACGCGTTCGGTGAATGTCGTAGCTGTGAAGGTGTTGATGGATGTGGGGTTTGAACCGACGATAAAATTAGCCCACGATATGGGAATTAAGTCTAAATTGAGTCCGATTTATTCCCTGGCTTTGGGTTCTTCGGAAGTGAATTTGCTGGAGTTAACCAATGCTTACGGTACATTAGCATCGCAAGGTAATTTTATTGAAGCCCACGGAATTAAGCGGGTGATTAATCAGCGGGGAGATGTGATTTATCAGGCTAATTTTAAACCGAAGCGAGTTTTGGATAAGGATAGTGCTGCGATTACTACTTGGATGTTGGAGGGTGTTGTGCAAGACGGTACGGGGGGGCCTGCGGCTTTGTCCGATCGCGCTGTAGCAGGCAAAACTGGTACTTCGGAAAATGTCAGGGATTTGTGGTTTATTGGTTACATTCCACAGGTGGTGACTGGGGTTTGGCTAGGAAATGATGACAATTATCCCACTTGGGGAACTAGCGGTACGGCGGCGTATAATTGGCGCGATTTTATGAGTCAAGCTGTTAAGGGAATGCCGGTTGAGAAGTTTCCAAAGTTGCCGGAGTTGGAGGGCCGCAAAGGTAGTATTAAGGCCAAACCGGTGGAGCCTAAGAGGATTATTCGGGGGATGATTGTGAATGAGGATGGTGCGATCGTACCTTACAATCCCAATCCTCAACCGAGGTATTACCCACCGCAAGAACCAGCTTATCAAGAGCCTGCTTATCAAGAACCTGCTTATGAAGAGCCAGCTTATCAAGAACCGGGATATTAAACTATCGGTTTGGAGTAAGGACTTTACTCCTTTTTCAATTGCTTTAGCCTCACCATAAAAAAGCCGTCCATGTGATGTCTGTGCGGCCACACTTTCACCCATCCTTCCGGTGATGGCTGTACGGGTAAATCAATTGTTGGCGGTTCGATTTGCCAGTGAGGATTGCTGTCTAAGAACGATCGAATAACTGTTTCATTTTCCAACGGATGAATTGTGCAAGTTGCATAAACTAATACGCCGCCGGGCTTGACAAATGTCGCTGCATTTGCTAGCAATTCCGATTGCAGTTGAGATTGTTGTTGAATATTTTCGGGCGTGTGGCGCCAGCGGGCGTCGGCGCGGCGGTGGAGGGTTCCGAGACCGGAACAAGGTGCGTCTAGTAAAACTCTGTCTGCGAGGTTAACAAACTCTGAGAAATGGCGGCTGTCTCCGGTATGAATTTTAATGGATTTCATCTGGAGTCTGTCTGCATTTTCTTTAAGTTTTTTGAGTCTGCTGGCGGTTTTGTCGCAGGCATAAATTGTCCCTTCATCCTGCATTAATTCGGCGCTGTGGGTGGTTTTTCCCCCCGGCGCGGCGCAGGCGTCGATGATAGTTTCCCCTGGCTGGGGCGCTAGTAAATGGGTGACTAATTGAGCGCTGCTGTCTTGAATTGTCCACCAACCTTCGCTGTATCCGGGGAGGTTTTGAATTGCGCCGATGCTGCCATTTAGTCTTAATGCTTGGGGCAAGTTGGGGATTCTGCTAGTTGAGATGTTTTGGGATTTGAAGGCAGTTTCAATTTCGGCGATCGAGCTTTTTAAGGGATTGATTCTCAGGTCAATCGTGGGGGATTGATTGAACCATTCACATAGTTGTTCTGTTTCGGTTTCGCCTATTTGTTCGATCCACAAATTTACCAGCCATTCGGGGAAGCTGTGCAGAATTCCTAGGCGTTCAACCGTTGATTTATAATTAGTAACTGTTAATGGGTTTAAGTCGTTATCTGTTAAACGGATGTATTGGCGCAACAAACCGTTGACAAAACTGCTGAGTCCTGAAAATCCGTTTTCTTTTGCTAGTTGAACGGTGGTGTTGACGGCGGCGGAGGGGGGAATCTGGTTGAGATATTCGAGTTGATATAAGCCTAAATGTAGGATGGTGCGGAGTTCGGGCGGTTGTTGGGAGGATTTCTTTGTTGCTAGTTTGTCGATGATGAAGTCGATCGATCGCATTCTCCTGACGCTACCGTAAACTAATTCTGTCACTAAACGCCGATCGAGGTCGTTGAGTTGAGAATTGCCGAAAGCGCGATCGAGTGCGGCATCTGCGAATGCACCGCGGCGGTGGACTTCGCGGAGTGCGAGAAAAGCTATTTGGCGGGGATTTTGCATGGGGAATTGTTGATATGTCAAATTATTATAGGTGATTCAAATACCCGACGGTTGAAACCGCGTCTACACAGACAAAACTCGCCTTCGCTAGTTGAAGAAACCTAACGGTTCAAACCGCCGGTGGTCTCTAAAAGTTTCAAATTTCCTCTGGATTGATGCCCATTTCTCGCAATTTCTCGGATAGGCGATCGGCTTTTTGCTGTGCTAACTCTTTATCTTGTCGTTCTTGTTCCATTTGTTGCTGTGTTAGTTCCATTTGTCGCTGTGCTGATTCCTGTTGTCTTGACAACTCCACATAAGACAAAAACTTCTGTCCATCAGGCCGATAAATTTCCAAGTCTCCCGATGCAGTTTGAAAACGGATCTGCAAACGCGGACTCACCCAACCATCCATTAATTCAATATAGTTGAGTTTTCCATCAGAACGCAGCCAACCAATTAATTCATTATCCTCTGGACTGTAGACATAATATTCTTCGACTCCATAATCCTGGTAGAAATTAAACAGCTTAAACAGTGCTCCGATTCGATTTCCAGGCGAAAGGATTTCAAAGACAACTTGCGGGGCGATATTATCTTCAAGCCACTGTTGGTAGGAACCTCTGTAACCTTTCGGCCTGCCAAACACTACCATCGTATCAGGTGCTTGGCGAGTTTTGTTATCGCCTTCGACGGGATACCACAGCAAATCACCGGCTACAAAGACATTTTCGTTGTCTTTGTATAAGGCATCTATTCCGCCTTGAATGGTGACAATTAGTTCAAACTGTTTGGTATTGTCTGACATGGGTTTGCCGTCGCTGTCTGGGTAGATGATTTCTGCTGAGGTTTTAGTTGGAATTGTTGCGGTCATGGGGATGAGTCCTTTGCTAGTATCATCAATTTCTATTTTATACCTATTTTATAGGACTTACCCACGGGGCCCAGAAACCTGTTTTTTTTACGAAAATACTTCGTTCGTACTCGAAGATTAGGTAAAAAACCCGGTTTCTTTGTGGGAGTGCGTAAGTCCTGTGTTACTTATTCGCTTTTGGTTGACACCAATGGTTCTAATAAATTGCGTTCTTCTATGGGAAGTTCTAGCAAAACTCGTCTGTCGCCCTTGGTTTCCTTATAGCGGACTGCCGCATTCAGCAGGCGGATGGGAATTTGGAATTCTTCGTACTTGCTGGTTAGTTCTTGCCACAATTCTAACCAAGTGCGGGCGGCTTTGTCGCTGATCATTTCTGACATTAGCGCGGGGATATTTCGCACAATTCCATTTCCTAAGATTGAGAGATTTTCGTGCTTTTCGTAAACTGCAATTAGGCTGGTGATGCGATTTTTAGCTATCGGATCGTGCGTGTTTGTGAACAGGTTACGCAGAATTAACTCAGGATCATCTGGACTAGCTTCATCTTCTGATTCAATGCGTTTAAATGCGTCGTCTAAGGCGGTGATGCCTTCATCCCAGCGATTTAATCCGAGAATGGCAATTGCGCGATTAAAGAAGACATATGAATGTTGTTCGCCAAGTGCGATCGCTTTGTCGCAAGATATTAAAGCTTCTTCATAGCGGCTGAGATTATCCAGCGTCCAGCCTCGGACAGACCAAGCAAACTCATAATTAGCATCAATTTCGATCGCCCTATCAACGGATTCTAAAGCTTCATTGTAGCGTTTGAGGTAGGTGAGTACATTGCCTCGATTAGTCCAAGCCCACTGATAATTGTCATCAATTTCGATCGCCCTATCAACGGATTCTAAAGCTTCATTGTAGCGTTTGAGGTAGGTGAGTACATTGCCTCGATTAGTCCAAGCCCACTGATAATTGGCATCAAGTTTGATCGCCCGATCAAAGAATTCTAAGGCTTCCTCATAGCGTTTGAGGTTGTCGAGTACATCGCCTCGCTTAGCCCAAGCCCACTGATAATTGGCATCAAGTTTGATCGCCCGATCACAGGATTCTAAGGCTTCCTCATAGCGTTGGAGGTTGTCGAGTACATCCCCTCGCTGAACCCAAGCCCACGGATCATTCTCGTCAAGTTTGATCGCGCGATCAAAGGATTCTAAGGCTTGTTCATAGCGTTCAAGGTTTTTGAGTATATCGCCTCTCCTAGCCCAAGCCCACGGATCGTTCTCGCCAAGTTCGATCGCCCGATCAAAGGATTCTAAGGCTTGTGCATAGCGTTCAAGGTTTTTGAGTATATCGCCTCTCCTAGTCCAAGTCCACGGATCGTTCTCGCCAAGTTCGATCGCGCGATCAAAGGATTCTAAGGCTTGTTCATAGCGTTCAAGGTTTTTGAGTATATCGCCTCTCGTAGTCCAAGTCCACGGATCGTTCTCGCCAAGTTCGATCGCCCGATCAAAGGATTCTAAGGCTTGTTCATAACGCTTGAGGTTGTTGAGTACAATGCCTCGTAAAACCCAAACAGGCTGAAAATTGGCATCAAGTCCAATCAACATATCACAAGATATTAAGGCTTCGTCATAGTGTTTGAGGTTGTTGAGTAGATAACCTCGCATAGCCCAAGCCCCTTGATCCTTGGAGTCAACTTTGAGCGCCCTATCGTAAAATTCTAAGGCTTCTTCATAGCGTTCTCTCTCATAGTATACATCGCCTACGATATGCCAAACCCTCGCATCATCATAATTGGAGTCAATCGCAATAGCTTTGCGTAAACATTCTAAAGCTTCATCGTCACGTTCCAGACTAATTAAGCACAATCCATTTAGCAACCAATCCTTTGCCTCGCCGCGACTTGTTACCAATTTTTCCGAATATGCTAAAGCCGAAACATAGTCTTTCTGTTCAATACAATTTTCAAATTCATCAAAGTAAGCCTTCCGACGCGGATCTTCCTCATTTCTCTCAATAGCCTCCAGCGCCCGCATATAATATTCTCGATCCATCACAGAATCAGGTGGAAGGGGTGTCAAAACTTGCCCATACATAAAATTACTTTCTTTGTCCCCCAAATCAACATCCGCCATCCTCAATCCCAATCGCTGCTGCAACTCTTGCCGCGTATACCAAACCCGAATAAAATCCACAATTAATCGAATCGGTTCATTTCGCTGCTTCTTTACCTCCAGACAAAAACGCATCAAAGGTTCCCGCAATTCATACCACGATTCCCGTCCTATTTCCTCAGTTTTGACATAACCCTTATCTCGCAAATCTTTAAGCTGGCTAGATACAGTTCGCTGCTCAATAAAACAGCGTTTAGCAATTTCTTTTACTGGTGCGGCACCACCTCGATCGCACAAAAAGTCAACAATCTTTCGCTGCTGATTTGAAAGATATTTCATCCGATCCTGATAGTAGGGCGTGAGGCTATCCAGCATTTCCATGAACGGTTCTACCAATTTATCGAGCGATTCAGGAGTCATCAGAAAAGCCGAAAAAACAATGTAGACGCGAGGACTGCCACCCGAAAGGTAATGAACCACTTTAATGCGATCGCGCCCTGTTGGACTTTGAATAAAAGATGCTAAATCATTATTCCCTTCTAACTTGGCAATATGATTTAATAAAGCTACAGCATCATCGAGCTTAAACTCATCTAATTCATGTAAATCAAAAAAATCATAAAAAAGATTATTAGAGTGCTTTACTCCATCAAACAAGCTTTGTGATGTTGCCATAATTGTCAAAAATGAATAATTTTGAATATACCCCCTCAACTGCTTCTGCCCGAAATCCGCCAACCCGCTAAACACGTCCTCTAAATTTTCGACAATCAACAACAGCACCCGCTTGCCAACAAATTTTTTCAGCAATTCTGCGGCTTTAAATTCAGCTTGCTCCGGCGACAAATCATAAAGCTTTTCAACATCATCATGTAACTCAGCTTCATATTCTACCTCATATTCTTTAGCAATTGCCCGGAATATTCCCCGCAATAAATCCAAAAAAGACGCAATCCCCCATTCCTCTTCCTGCAGCCACGCAATTAGCAATTTATCCTGCAAATCTTCCATCTTAACGACGCGATGATAAATCAGGGAAACCAAGTGCGTTTTGCCAATGCCGCGCGGCCCTATTAGTAGTTGAAAATGCTTGTTATCTGTTAGGGCACTCACCCGAATTAGCTCTACTAAACGTTCTGCTAATCCGTGACGCTGTACTAAGATAGCTTCCAGGGTTTCTGGTGACATCAAGCTCGGAGTAAATCGAGAGATAAATGTATTTTTCATAATATCTATTGGGTTTAACTGGTTCCCCGGCTGTGCCTGGGAACCGATATCTAGAGGCTCTGCCTCGTCGGTTGCAGAGGAAAACAGGAGGCAGAGCCTCCGGTTCAGCGTCCCCAGGCAGAGCCGGGAAGGAGAAAATGCTTGTTAGACAAGGCTTGTAGAAGTTATACGTCTAATTTACCATAGCTTTAAAAGAAATACGTCAAAACTGTTGTATATTTTTAAAAGCAGTGTTAGACTGCCCTTAACAAGCAAACAAGCGCCCCTAGGTGGTACTAGAGACGCTCTCAATTGCTTATCAGTTTTCGGGAGCCACTGGGTGCAACCAGTAGGACTCTGATGTTGTTTATGGTCTATATAGACCGAGGATTTCTCATGACTAATTATAACAGCGAACAGCTCAATTTGTTCACCCAGCCGATCGCAGTTTTGGTGGAAATGGGCTGCAATGTTGAACGTGCCGCCGAATATACCAAATGCTCAAAAAGCTCAATCTACGATCGGCTAAAGAAAAATAAACCGTATCTGCGGCAGGTTCCCACAGGTACGTGGCAAATTTACTCTACAGGCAAAAAAGATGGCTCAATTCTTGTGAATGTTGCCTTCATTTATTCTCCAAAAGATAAGAATTGGAGACTTGCTTGAACTCAAATCTCAAGGCTGCGTTAGTCCAAAGCTTAACGCAGCCTTCTGCCTCTTCGGTTGCTCAGGAAAACAGCAAGCAGAGCCTCCAAATCTGCGTCCCCAGGCAGAGCCGGGGAACAAGAAAAAATATAAAAAATATGCTTTAAGACTTGTTACAATACACAAAACTTCATACTTTCCCCAACACTGGATGACCTTTTTCAACGCCTCCGAACCCCTAATCCGCTGCAAACAGGAACATCTCGACGTACAAGACCGCGAAGGCCTGTTGCAACTCCGCTGGCAAATTGGAAATATTACTCTTTTCTCAGGACTTTATACCCGCATCGACCAAACTTTTCTGCTTTGGGGTTTGGTGACAGGGGGGATTTTTTTTACTGCTCAGTTTTTCCCGATCAGTTGGAGCTTTCAGGCGATTTTGTGGTCAACTTTGACTCTAATTGGCACTGCGGTAATGGCTGTTTTGACTTTGTTTTGGGTAAGAGTCGAGCGAGTTAGCTGGATTCTTTATTCTTGGGCGATTTTGATGATAACTGGTTTGGTTTTGACCGATTGCAGTATTTTTGCCGGTTGGGGAGGTTTGTTACTGCACCTTTGCGATTTGTGGTTGGGATTGAGCGCGATCGGCTATTTTTGTACGGGACTCGGTTTGCGATCGCGCACTTTTCTCCTGATTGGACTAACTCATTTATTTAGCATCCCTCTATTAACATTTGTTGCACCTTGGCAATATCTAACCACAGGAATAATTATGGCTGGTTGTTTGTTGTTATTGTCCGAATTACAGTGGGATATGCGATCGCCGATCGACAATAGTTTGCTAAGCGCAGAACAGAAAGAATTTAACAAAATTCAACAGCAACTGCGACAGAGTGGCGCGATGGTATCCAAATAAATCACAAATGTAAAGAATTCTGTAGCACTGCTGACACTTTCCACAAATCGTACACAATAGTAAAGATACAGCATCAATAAAAAACAAACTTTAACCAGAACAGGTGTTTTGCTGTTTTACCTGTGAATCGCCAACTTTAGGGGAACGGTGTCCGGGAGGCGACTGGCTAACAATGCTGTACTTGCAACCATAAAAGTTAATTCCGGTTGAGAGTAGTTGTTAAAACAAAAAAAGTGGTGCAGGGTTTTTACCGTTTCCCCTGCTTCGCAGTTTCTGAGGAGAGGCTAAACCCTCTACTAGAACAGCCCGACGAGATTGACACAAGTTTTGACAGTTGCTCATGCCGATTTTTAAGTTCAGTGTTTAAGAAAATTGAGGAAATGCTCGCTGACGAGCATTGCAGGACTTAGGATTAAATAAGTCCTGCTTTAGTTTGGGAAATTTAAGTTCTGTTTTACTCTGATGTGCGTTTTCGCAATATTTCCCTTACTTCCATTAAAATCTGGCCCAACATATTTTTGCCACTGCCATCTTTACCACAACCCCAAGAGTAATCAACAGGGGAATTTTCGACTATTTCCTCATCCGCAGTAGCGAGTAAAATTTCTCTAATTTCGGCATGAGTTTCAAATTTGCGGAGTACGGCTTTTCGCATGATATCATCTTTTACTTTTTCCCAATCTTTGCGGAGGGGACGTGAGCGATCACGTCCCATTTTTGCGGCATCTTTCGGTGTTTTTGCTTGGCGAATTTGGTCACAATGAGCCGTTTTGGGAAACTTTTGTGCTTGAAAATAATACTCGGTAGTTGGCCAATATTCTCCGTCTAACTCGAATCCATGAGATGAAAAGTTAGAGAAACAGCCGTATTCGCTGCCAGTGGTGTAGAAGTAGATAGCCATAAAGTCTGCGATTTCAATTTAGTTAAGAATCTTGGTCGATCGTCATTTTAACCTCTGTTGATTCTCAACTATCTTCAACCGCAAATCAATAGTTTCAAGATGGGAACCGATGTAAGACAGCAGGGCGTAGATGAATACTATCACCCCTACCATTTCCATAATTTCCTCAACAGAAGTCATCAAACCGTAGATCAAGTTTCGCTGACCTACCGCATCTGCATAATAGCCAGTAACCATTTCCATGCCAAGTGCTCCACCGACATATATACTGCCTGCCAGTAAAAAACAATCCCTTGTTTTCCGGGGTAAGTGCCGGAGAAACTTGAGATAAGCCAGCCCAGTAACCCCAACAAAAATCGCCCCCGGAATTACCCAAATGAAGTAAAAAATTCCCCCTAAATCCAGTGCTTTTCGCAAGTCGTTAATAATTAATATTTCGTGCAAACTCAAAATTTCATCTAAAGAAAAAAATACAAACATCAACGCCAGCGCTTTCCAGTGCCCAAAATACCGATCGCCCTGCTTCTTCTTAGCACTAGCAATAATACCTAGCAAAATAGCGCAAAACAGCAAAGTAAATGACGAGTACCACGAAGGATAATTTATTTCTTGGTCTAAATTAAACAAATTAATCCAGCGTTCTTTATAGTTAAAACCGTAGCGCAGAACTTGTACGATGCAACCAGCAACAGCAAAGAAGAGCACCCAAATGCTGAGAGAGAAAGCAACTCTCTTCGGCGAAACAGAAATAAGGAATTTCATCAAGTTTTTGATAAACTAGAACAAGCAAAATCAAACTATAAAGTAAAAAGTTAAAAATGGCAATAGCGGCGCAATCCGCCACCTTGGATTTTTATTTAGAAAAAATTACCAATCACTGACAATGCACCTTCAAATTGAAACTGTCACTGTCCGCAAGCGGTTTGCCCTTACCATCAGCCGCGGTACAACAGCCCAAAGTACCAATTTATGGGTAAAATTAGCACACGAAGGAATCGAAGGCTGGGGAGAAGCATCGCCCTTTTCCACAGGTTCTCGGCCCCAAACTACCGAAATTTTGCTAGCTGCATTGCAGGAAGTTGCACCGCTACTAGAAAAGTTTACTCCGTTCGATCGCCAAAAAATCGAACAAGTATTAACAGAGGTCAACTTACCCTCAGCCGCCCGCGCTGGCATAGACATGGCAATGCACGACTGGCTGGGCAAAAAAGCAGGCTTGCCGCTGTGGAAAATGTGGGGATTAGATCGATCGCGCATCGTCCCCACATCCGTCACAATCGGCATTAATTCGCCGTCTGGTGCAAGAGAAAGAGTGCGCGATTGGTTTGGTAAAGATGCGACAGATCCAGCAAGCATCAAATACCGCGCCGTTAAGGTTAAATTAGGAAATCCCACAGGAATCGAAGCAGACAAAGCTATGTTAATAGCAGTGCTAGAGGAAGCGCCAGCTAACCTTAAAATCAGTGTAGATGCTAACGGCGGTTGGAGTTTAAAAGATGCAGCAGAGATGTGTCACTGGCTGGAAAAATACCAGATAAAATATGTAGAACAGCCGCTTTCACCCGTCGCAGATATGGAGGAATTCTCAGAACTGTACCGTCAATCGCCGCTGCCAATTTTTGCCGATGAAAGTTGCTTTAACAGTTCGGATATACCCAAGTTAGCGCACTGCGTCCACGGCATCAATATCAAAATGATGAAGTCAGGCGGATTGACCGAAGCAATGCGGATGATTCACACAGCAAAAGCCTGCAATTTGCAAGTAATGTTCGGCTGCTATTCAGATAGCGCGATCGCAAATACAGCAGCAGCACAACTTTCACCGCTAGCTGACTATTTGGATTTGGACAGTCACTTAAATTTATTAGACGATCCTTTCACAGGTGCGATCGTCGAAAATGGGTGTTTGCTGCCAAACGGGCGATCGGGATTGGGAGTGCGGCGAGTTGATATTGGAGAATAGAAGTAAGTAGGTCAGCGCAAATAAACTTTACCATGTAACCGAATATCAAGCTATCATAACCTTTGCAATTGTTTTCCTTCTGCTCCCGAAAGATACAGCTTCACTCACTGCGTCACGGGCTTATGTATTTTCAAGTTTCATTTACTTACCATGAACCAATGACAAAAAACTATCCTATCAAAAATGGCAAAGTTGCTATATTGTTCCACGAGGGAATTCTCGGTTCTTCCGGGAAAACAGGTTTAGCATTTTTGCGCTACAGCGAAGCACAAATTGTAGCAGTAATAGACCGCCAATGTGCAGGACAATCTTTACCTGAATTAACGGGCATTCCTCAACAAGTACCGATAGTTGCTTCCGTTGCAGAAGCACTGCAATTTGCGCCGGATATTCTGCTAATTGGTATCGCTCCTTCCGGCGGTGTTTTGCCTGCGGAATGGCTGCCAGAAATTAATCAAGCGGTAGCAGCAGGTTTGTCAATTGTCAACGGTTTGCACGCGAAACTTGCACCTTTGATAACACTTCCGTTAACCGAAAATCAATGGATTTGGGACGTGCGTCAGGAACCGAAATCTGTCGGTGCGATCGCCTCTGCTGCTGCTGCTCAATTAAGCTGCCGCCGCGTGTTAACTGTCGGCACAGATATGAGCGTTGGCAAAATGTCAACCAGTCTGGAACTCAATCGCATTTGCTTACAGCGGGGTTTGCGTTCCAAATTTTTGGCAACCGGACAAACGGGTTTAATGATCGGAAATGAAGGTATTCCTTTGGATGCAGTGCGAGTTGATTTCGCGGCTGGTGCTGTCGAACAAATGGTGATAAAATTGGGTTCTGAATGCGATATTCTGCACGTAGAAGGGCAAGGTTCGCTATTGCATCCGGGTTCGACGGCGACTCTGCCACTGTTGCGGGGTACGCAGCCAACTCACTTAATTTTAGCGCACCGAGCCGGACAAACTCACATTCGCAATCACCCGCACGTATCGATTCCAAATTTATCAAAAGTGGTCGAACTGTATGAAATGTTGGCCGCTGCTGCAGGTGCTTTTTCTGGGGGGAAAGTGAGCGCGATCGCCCTCAACACTCATCACTTAAATGAGGCAGAAGCGCTGTTAGCAATAGCTGAAGTTCAAGCAGAAACGGGATTGCCTTGTACCGATCCGGTAAGGTTTGGCGCGGAGGTTTTGTGGGAGGCGATCGACAGTTGATATGCTACAATCAACACCAACCAGCAAATAGCTACATAAAACTATGACACAAAGCATTCAAGCAAAAACACTGACACTGCGCGATGTCAAAACAAAATTTAATTGCCAACTTGCAGAAGAGGAGCAATTCTTCCGGGAGTGGATTGACGATTTACCAGAAATTACTGATGAAGAAAAGCGATATTTAGACAAAGTAAAGGCTGGCTATGCTAACAGTGCCGACTACCCCATGATAGAAGATACCGTAAAAATGGTGGTACTGGCTCCCTTGCTATTTTTAGCAGATTTATACTTGAATCCCTTTCACATAGAGGCAGAAAAATCGGTGGAACTTGTCACCGTGGATGAAAATATACTTGTCCGGGGAAGTATTGATGTTCTGCTTTTAATAGAATCTTTTTGGGTTGTTGCGATAGAAGCGAAGCGATCGCAATATTCCGTTGAAGCTGGACTTCCCCAGTTACTATTTTATATGCTGAATGACCCCAGTCCAGACAGACCAACTTTTGGGCTTCTGACAAATGGCAGCAACTTCAGATTTATCAAATTGATTAAACAAGACACTCCGCAGTACGCTTTATCTTACGAGTTCGTAATCGATCGCGCTAATGACTTTTACGAAGTATTTCGCATTTTGAAGCGATTATCTGGTATGATTTCCAGTTACAGCAGTTTTACTTAAAGGCACCATATGGAACTAGACTCAGAAAATAACGATAAATTTACTAAAGCTCATTTTATGGAATCATAATGAATGAAAGTTTTTTTTCGTTGCCGTCTGAATGCGCCATCCGCCCGGCCTGTGATCAAGACATCAAATCAATTAGAATGTTAGTGTGGAGCGCCAAGCTCGATCCTACTCAGTTGCGCTGGCAGCAATTCTGGGTGATAGAATGCAGCGGGGATTTGGTAGCTTGCGGACAGTTGCGGAACTTTGCGGGCGCGCAAGAATTGGGCAGTTTGGTGGTGGCGAAAGATTGGCGCGATCGAGGTTTGGGAAGCTACCTCACAAAATATTTAATTCAACAAGCTACAGAACCGCTATATTTAGAATGCTTGGGAAAGCGACTCGCATCATTTTATACTCGCTTTGGCTTCGTAGAAGTTTCCGTACAAGAATTGCCGCAGTCGCTTAAATTCAAGTTCGGTTTGTCTCAATTAGCTAAAACTTTATTCAGAATTCCTGTAACAATTATGCAGTATCAAGCAGGTTGTCTATAATTATGACTTTTATGAATTTAAGATTCTGAATTTATGAATGGATTTTAAGTTCGACCTGTTCAATAATTAGATAACAGGGTGCGATCGACCTGCATCGATCAAAAACTCCTACCGCCTCCTGATATGTGCGTCATTCTCGATCGCCTATTTTCTATGCCTAAATAGGTAGGTACAAATCAATATCGCATGGGGAGGGTGGGTGAGTTGCCAAGTTTACTTGCTTATATCATAGATCCGCTTACGGGCCCCTAATGGCGCACAGGGTGTCAGAAACGGGGTTTTTAGGGGTTTGGTGCGTAAGTTACGGACTAGATATTTATGGATATTCCGGATTGGGCGATCGAGACTGCGTAAGTTCATGATTCACCGTTCGCGGTAGTCCAGTTGGCTAAATTGGCACAGCTACCAGCCTGATAGCTAGGCAAAAACCGTTGCAAAATCGTTGTTTGCAGGCTTTAAAGTGTCATGTGCCAGTACCAGACTCGGAAAGTGGACTGGCGATCGCCCCAAAGATATTCGACTCCTGGCAAATTAGTAAGTGTAAAGCAAGTGAGTCACAACCCAATCAAAACATTCAACCCAAAAATAAAACATCTTCACAGCAGCAGTAATGCGGAATCAGCCAATCTCTAATGTAGCTAACAACATCTACCATTAAGGTAAATCCCACCAAATGCTCAACCACTAAATCCTTAATTCAATACCTCGGAATTACTGGATTTAGACTCCCGGCAACCGCTTCTCAAATCCCCTCAACATTTCCAAAATTCTTTGCCTTTTATCCTGATAAAACCACGGAAGGCAAGAACAATGAAATATCAAGGCAATCAATCAATCTTAACCGAGGAAATGCAGCCTCTCAACTAGCACAAACAGACAATTACACATCCCTATATTTTAACACCACAGGAGTAAATATCATGTTCAACGTAGTAAAAGCTTTCGGCTCGATTTTCTCTACCCAAGGATACAGCGCAGCTAACAATATGCTCATCAAAAATTACATCAACACCAATTTTAACTACTTCAACGAAGAAGCAGTCGTCGATGAATCGATTTACCCGAATCAAACAGGTCGCGTCCGCTTTCAAGGTAGCTGGTGGCCCGCACGGTGCGATCGCCAAATCACCCTCACACCTGGAGACACGGTTTATGTCATCGGCGTTGACAACATCACTTTGTTAGTTTCCCTCGCTCCCGCAGACTAAATCAGATCATCAGCGACCTGGTCATCAATTTCAACCAGGAAATGCTACTTTTTCAAGAGCATAAATAGGCGATAAAACTTCGATATATATTAACACAAAAGGAGTCAACAAAATGTTTAACGTAGTAAAAGCTTTCGGTTCTATTTTTTCTACTCACACCTACAGCACAGAAAACAATCTCTTAATGGATAACTACATCAACACCAATTTTAACTACTTCAACGAAGAAGCAGTCGTTGATGAATCGATTTACCCGAATCAAACAGGTCGCGTCCGCTTCCAAGGTAGCTGGTGGCCCGCACGGTGCGATCGCCAAATCACCCTCACCCCCGGAGATACGGTTTATGTCATCGGCGTTGACAACATCACTCTGTTAGTTTCCCTCGCTCCCGCAAACTAAACTATAAAGTAATCTCAACTTTTTCACTGTCTGAGCCCCGACTTATTCAATAAGTCGGGGCTCAGACTATTTTGTTTTTTAGTGGCAATTTGGCGATCGCTTCCACTCAACATCTGACGCAAGACAGCAATATCTGCCTCAGTTTATTTACCAGTTGAAATATGGCCGATCGCGCTACAATAAAATGGCATTTTTGAGAGCTTGTTTGTTGAGGCGATCGCGGAGTTGAGATTCGCTACTTTCTCCGCTGACTGCTGCTTTTTCTGATGCCTTAGCGATCGGTAGTGGTTCGAGCAGTTTGGCTTGAGCTTCCTGAATTGAAGGGTAATTTTCTGCCCAGGATGAAATCGCTTCTGAAAGGACATCGATCTCATCGGATAAGGGTTCAATTAGCTGGGCTAGTTCGGTTAATTGTTCGGCCCCGAAGAGCGATCGCTGCTGAGTTAATAGTTCGATAAACGAGTCGATCTTTTGTTCGGGGAGTGACATCGATTCCCGTTGGATTTTGTTAATTGTTTGGCGAACAAATTCGAGAGACAAATCTAATAATTGCGCGATCGTCTCTAAATTCATTCCAAACGCTATCATCCGACGAATGGCTTCTAACTTCGCCTGCCGCTCACCTTGTTCTAGTCCTTCTTCTAAGCCTTCTTGCTTGACTTCTTGGTAAAATCGAGTTTGTCTGAGTTCGCTTAAATTCAACATGGCGGCAATTTCCTCGCGGCTTTTCTGGGGGAGTTTGTAGACGATAATTGTTTCGATGAGGTTAATTAAATCGCGTAGAACGGTTGGATCGGACAACTGTTGTCGGGCCATTGCGATCGACTGGCGTGCTTGTTCTGCTGCTGTCTCTGCTGGCTCGATTACCAGTTTAACAACTTTCACTCCCAGCGATCGATCTGCGGCTTCTGGCAATTCATCGAGGTAAATCCGTTGGACGCGCTGACTCGTTAAGAGTTCCTGAAATTGCAGCATCTGTTCGTGTTCGATGCGGCGATTGGGATAGATGACAACCACGCGCCAAGGATTGAGGGGTTTGTATTGTCGCAGATAGAGAAAGAGTTCGCCAAAGATGCGGTAGTACAAGTCGGCATCGGGTTGAAACTGAACTTCAGCTAAGTAAAATGGTTTTTCAGGTTCTTCGGTTTTGGGGAGAAATAACCCGTCGATGCGGAATGCGAGTTGTTTGATTTCGCGGGAGGTGAATTCATAGGCGGTAGCTTCGTCTGGAGGGCGATCGATCAGTTCAAAGAAGAAGCTAGGAAATTCCTGAAACAGGCTGTAGAAAATGGTGTCTGTTTTCATGAGTTGTCGATAATAATGGTCATGTTAGTTGGACCCTCAAGGCTTCAAGTTGTTGGTTCATCCAAGTTGTTGCCGTCGCTTCATCGGTTTCTATCGCCCGTTCTACTCCTGTTTTAGCAATTTCTAGCAATTGTTTAGATTTCTTATTTAGTTCAAAGCTCTCATTGAGTATTGAATTTATTTTTCGTTGAAATTGCCAATCAAATATAGGTATTGGCAGAGATTTTATAGAAGTTTGAGTTATAAGTGGTTGAACAGAACCTCCTGAAAGTTTATCCATCAACTCTCGATTAGGTCTTGTATTGAAATACAAAGTGTATACTTCAGGCAAAAAATGTTTTGTCTGAATTCGCCGTAGAGAAAGAACATTGTCAGAATAGATAGATCCATTCAATTCTTGATCTACAGTTCCAAAATAACCAATAGCCCCAACTCTAGCTGTCAAAATATCTCCTTCTCGAACAAATTTTGAAAAGTTCTTAGGATGAACATAGTAATCCTCATCAATAATTATTACCCCTCCAACTATATTTGTATTTCTAATATAGAAGTTGAGATTCTCCGACTTTTGAAAATATTGCTCTGAATATTCACCTGTTTCCACTACAAATTTATTACCTAGATAATCCCAGCCGCCAGAATATTTTTTGATATGTTTCTCCACCTCATCATATTTTGGCTGGTAATACTCAGCGTCCAAGCGACCGGAGGACAGGAACGACTCGGCAAAACTCTTGACGGCAACGGTTTCTTCCGTGGGTTGCCAGTCCTTCAAGCCAAGCCCCGACAACAGCAAATTCTCAGCTTGTTGGTAGACTTCAATTGCTTTCAATCTATCATGGTGTGCTTGTTCAAATAATTCCTTGAGTCTTAATTGAAATTCAAGGTTCAACAGAGGAATTTTTACTGCTGCTAGTTCTTGAGCATTGACATTTGACTGATTGATTGAAATCCTAGCCCGTCTTTTTATATCCCAAATTCCTAAACTCGAATTTAAGAATGCGACTAAATATTCAGGTAAAATTTTTGACTCATCAGTTCTTAGTCGTATTAGATAAGATGCGAAAACTAAATCTTCATCTGAGAAATTTCTAAATATGCCTGTTCTTCCAACGAATGCAAAAGAATTTGTTCTATTGAAGAGAATATCCCGGTCTTTTAGTTTGAAAGTTTCTATATCTACAGAAGAAATATCGGCCCACTTTGAAACCTCGGTATCGCAGAGCATATTATGAATTTCATTCATTCTGTAGATTTTTGTACCTTCACCTATTTCATTCATCTCTATTGAGATTCCGTACTGAACGAAAGTTAGGTTTTTACCAACATCACCATAACTATAATTTGGATTTTGAATAGGTGGTCTTCGATGGAACTCACTATCAATTCTAAAATCTTTATTTTCTAAAGCTTCATTCAACAAAATTTCAATTGCTTCTAGCCCATCCATTAACTGCTGATACTTTACAGCATCAAACGGTGTCACAAATGGGCTAGGTTCAAAAAAACTGAGTTTCTCCTTTTTGGCAAACTCCATAAATGCTTCCGCAATGCCGTCTTCCGTCAGTCCTTCGTGGTTATACAAGTCATGATCCACTATCAGGTGATCGTGAGGGTCGAGCAAAAACTTTCGTTCCTTTTCCTTTTCGGATAAACCTTCCTCATCTTTAGGCACAATGCGGCGATAAACCTTGTCGCCAGAGTTGTCTTTGCCACTCTTTCGCATCGTCGCAAAAAAGATGTTGTAGTCATCCCGGCGCGGGCAGAGTGCGCCCGCATTCGGGTCGTCATTCCACTTCTGCACAAACAGCACCGAAGTCTTCGTACCCGTGTGCGGCTTAAACGTATTGCCATGCAGCCCCACCACCGACAAAATCCGGCAGCGTTCCGCAATGAAATCGCGAATATTCTTATCCGATGAATTATTAAACCGTCCTTGAGGCAGCACGATCGCCATTCTGCCCCCTGGCTTCAAAAAGTCCAAGTTGCGCTCAATAAACAAAATGTCGCGCCCGACTTTGGTTTGCCACTTGCCATCGCTCTTTTTAGCTAAGTCATAACGGGCGATCATGCGCGGTTCTTTGATATCTCCGGCAAAGGGCGGGTTTGCCATCAACACATCAAACTTAAACTCTCGATAGTCTTTGCTCCCTTTAGGTCGGAGTTTTTTTAAACGATTAAACCCGGGGAAATAAACGCTTTGCCAATCTTCCTGTTGCGTGACTTCATCCCACAGTTCATAATCCAGCGTGTTCAGGTGCAATACATTCGTTTGTCCATCCCCGGCAATCAAGTTCAGCGTCCGCGCCACCCGCACCGCCTTTTCATCAAAGTCGATCGCAAACACCTTCTCTTCCACATATTCACTACAACGGGGTGGCTTATCTTCCAAAGAAAACAAATGACTCGCCTGCAATCCCTCATCCGCTAAAATCTGTCGCCACACATGGAAAATTGTATGCACCGGAAACCCCGATGACCCCGCTGCCGTGTCGATCATGTACTCATCCTCTTGCGGATTGAGCATTTTCACGCACATATCAATCACATAGCGCGGCGTAAAATATTGCCCTTTATCTCCCTTGCTACTTTGGTTGATCAAATACTCAAACGCTTCATCAATCACATCCAGGTTGGAGTTAAACAGCTTCACATTTTCCAACGACGACACACATACCGACAAGTGAGACGGCGTAAGGCTAATCTTGGCATCTGTACTAAAAACCCCTTCCCACTTTTTTTTCGCTCCATCAAACAAATCTTGAATCTTAGTTTTGAGAGCAGCTTCCGTCTGTCCCGTATTTCGGAACTCCAGAGAACGAGTTTTGCGTCGATTCCCCTGCCCGGAATACCACTCATCATAGAGCTTGGTAAAAATCAGCTTAAACAACTCTTCAAACACATCCACCCCAGCATTTGCTAGTACCTCATCTTCCATTTCTTCGATCAAAGTTTTGAGGGATTTATTCTCTTTCACCAACTTGTCATTGGCGATCAAGTCTTCCAGCGTGAACTTGATCTGGAGAATATCTGCCAAGGTTTGATTGGCATTGGGCAAACCGGGGATATCTTCAAAATAGTTGGGATCTTTGCGCTGGTAATAGGAAATCTGATCCCCATTCGTCCAAATGGCGATCGGCGCACCTGTAGCATTACAGTAAGAGCGAAGCTGGTCTTTCCCATCCTTCAGCTTCGGCTTCTTTAGCTCCACCAGCATATACACCGTGTTCGGACGGTCTTTGTCCATTACCACAATGTCTGCCCGTTTCACCTCCCGCCCAAAGTTCACCCCATACTCCACCTGAATGCGACTGATGGGATAATGCAAGCGATCGGTCAAAATCCGTAAATATAGCTGCCGGATCGCTTCCTCTGGCGTCAGCTTAATCGCCTTCTGACGCACCAAACACTCCGTATAGGGGACTTCGCCGCTTTTGGTTGCCTTGAGGGTAATCGTCTTTTCTAACTCCTTAATTTCAGCCGCCGTAAATTGCGACAGCTTGTAATTTGAGTCTTTGAGAATATCAGCTAAATTCATTAGGCGCTACACAATCGATTCTACGGGTTTTATCCGTTATAAGAGTTTAGCGCCATTTCGACATTTCCAAAAACCAATTTTTCAGCGTGCCTGCGTAAGTCCTGTCTTATCTAATTTCCGCAGGGTTTATTGAAATCACCCCTGCCTTGAGTATGCTTAAATAAGCTTAGACACTCACCAACCAGATTTAAACCAGTGAACTTTCAATCAGTCATTGCCACCTTAAACAAATTCTGGAGCGATCGAGGATGCCTGATCGCCCAATCCTACGACACAGAAAAAGGTGCAGGAACCATGAATCCCCACACCTTTCTCAGAGCAATCGGCCCCGAACCTTGGTCTGTCGCCTACATCGAACCCTGTCGCCGCCCCACCGACGGACGCTACGGCGAAAATCCCAACCGCTTCCAACATTACTATCAATATCAAGTTTTAATTAAACCCTCTCCTCCCAACATCCAAGACATCTATTTAGACTCCCTCAGAGCATTAGGAATTCGCCCAGAAGATCACGACATTCGCTTCGTAGAAGACAACTGGGAATCGCCCACCCTCGGAGCTTGGGGCGTCGGCTGGGAAGTCTGGCTCGACGGCATGGAAATCACCCAATTTACCTATTTTCAACAGTGCGGTAGCATTGACTGTCGCCCCGTTTCCATTGAAATTACCTACGGACTAGAACGCCTTGCAATGTATCTCCAAGAAGTCGATGCGATGACGAAAATACAGTGGAAAGATGGCATCACTTACGGCGACGTTCACCTGCAAGGAGAAATAGAACAGTGTACTTATAACTTTGAAGCTTCCAATCCGGAATTGCTGTTTACTCTATTTGGATTGTACGAACAAGAAGCCGAACAATTGACAAAACAAGGATTGGTTTTGCCTAGTCTTGATTATGTGTTAAAATGTTCTCACACTTTCAATTTACTCGATGCTAGAGGTGTGATTTCGGTAACTGAAAGAACTCGGTATATCACCAAAATTCGCAACTTGGCGCGGCGAGTTGCCCAGCTTTATTTGGAACAGCGCGAAAAACTGGGTTTTCCTTTAGAAAAAGCTGTAAAATTTTGAGGAGGAAAAGGATAACGACACGGATACACGGATGAATTTAGTTGCGATCGTCCTCGACTCATACCAATTTTATAGGTCGTTGCATAGAATTCCGATCCCCCCTAACCCCCCTTAATAAGGGGGGGACAAGATTCCGATCAAAGTCAACCCCTACTCCCCTTCTTAAGGGGGATTTAGGGGGATCGAAATATGTGCAACTTTTTGGGATTTTTAATTAATTAAATGCCTAATTATTCGGAAAATAATACAGAAACAAATCCTCAACTGCGAATTGACGGTGTAAGCTTGAAAACACCGATCGCCTCAAGCTACTTATTGGAAAATATATCGTTTCAGGTAGACAAGGGATCTCGCGTGGCAATTGTTGGCCCTTCAGGTGCCGGCAAAACAACCCTGTTGCGACTGCTAAATCGGCTCAGCAGTCCCACCAGCGGCTCGATTTATCTGGAAAATACAGAATATCGCCAAATACCTGCGATCGAACTCCGCAAACAAATCACCCTCATCCTGCAAGAATCCAAGCTTTTGGGAATGTCGGTGCGGGAAGCATTGGCTTATCCTTTAAAGCTGCGCGGCGTGACTTCATCAAACATTGCTGAGAGAATTAACGGCGCGATCGAACAACTGCACATACCCCAAGAATGGCTCAATCGCACCGAATTGCAGCTTTCCACAGGCCAAAAACAGCTCGTGGCGATCGCCCGCGGCATCATCCTACAACCAAAAATCTTGCTTTTAGACGAGCCAACATCCGCCCTAGACGCAGGAAAAGCCGCCCACCTTTTGCAAGTATTGACACAGCTAACAAACGGCCAAACCACTATTGTAATGGTAAACCATCAATTAGAATTAGCCGAGCAATTTAGCACGCGAATTCTGCATTTACAGCGCGGAAAGCTGATCGAAGATTTGCCCTCTCATCAAATAAATTGGGTGCAACTGCGACAAAATTTAATCCAAGCAGAAGCAGAAGCCCAACAAGAATGGTAAATAAGCTAAAAAACATTTAGTTGGCATTTTTAAAACTCTTAAAATTCTTGTGGGGTGGGCATTCTGCCTGCCCCAAAGATACAGCGCACTCCGATCCCTACAGAATCAATGAGCTCCCCCAGCACCCGCACCCGCTTTCACCTTTTTAAAACCCAAAATAGCAATCCCACTTAACAACAAAGCAATTCCCACAAAATAAAAACAATCATTAAAAGCCATTACATAAGCTTCACGGCGGACAAGATTATCAATTACCTTAATTGCCTGGTCTTTTGCCACGCTTAAATCTGCACCACGACTCACAAAATACTGAGTCATTTGATTAAGTCGCTCCTGCGTTGCCGGATTGTACAAAGAAACAGATTCCCCCAATCGATTCGAGTGAAATTGCTCGCGCTGCGTCACCAAAGTTGCTAGCGCCGCAATCCCTATCGAACCTCCCATATTTCGCATCATATTAAACAAACCAGAAGCCGAACCAGCCTCGTGTTTCTCCATACCAGCAGTGGCAATAGTTGACAGCGGCACCATAATTAAAGGCTGTCCCAATGCCCTAACTAATTGCGACCAACGCAACTGATCGATACCCGTATCGTGAGTCATGCTGGCATTCATAAAACAACTCACCGCAAACAAACTCACACCGATACCAATCATCACCCGCATATCAATTCGCTGCATCAATTTCGGCACCATCGGCACGATGAATAACTGCGGCACGCCGGCCCACATAATCACCTCGCCAATTTGCATGGCATTGTACTGCTGAATCTGACCTAAATACAGGGGCAAAATGTACACCGAACCGTACAATCCCACCCCCAAGGAAATATTCACAATACTAGCTAAACCGAAATTGCGGCGAGTCAGCAAGCGCAAGTTAATAAACGGTCGTTTGCGAGTTAGTTCAATCCAGAAAAAAGCGCTGAGAAATATTGCTGCAATTATGCTTAAACGCACAATAAAATCAGAACTAAACCAGTCCTTGCGGCTTCCTTCTTCTAACACGACTTGCAGGGAACCCAAGCCGATCGCCATTGAGGCAATTCCCCACCAGTCGCCCTCTTTTAGCAGTTCGAGTTTCAGCGGTGCGGGGGCGACGGCGTACCACACAGCAGCTAGCAGCAGCAGCCCTGGAATTAAATTTAAATAAAAGACATATTGCCAGCCGTAATTCTCAGTCAGCCACCCTCCCAATGTCGGCCCGATGGATGGTGCAAAAGTAGCTGTCATTGCAAACATCGCCATGCCGATTGGCTGCTTTTTGGGAGGCAAATTCGTCAGCAAAAATGTAAAAGACATCGGGATTAAAATGCCGCCTGAAAACCCCTGCAAAGCCCGAAATACAATCATTGAATTCAAATTCCACGCCCAAGCGCAGCACATGGAAAAGAATACAAAAAAAGCGGCATTTACCAAGATGTAGCGACGGACTGAAAACACCTGCGACAGCCAACCCGTAATCGGAATTACTACAATTTCTGCGACTAGATAGGCGGTGGAAATCCAAGAACCTTCTTCTAAGGTTGCGCCTAAAGCTGCTTGAATATCTCTGAGAGACGCGTTGGTGATTTGGATGTCCAAAACTGCCATGAAAGCGCCGAGAATTGTTCCCATGACGCCGATCCAGGTTTTTAAGGGAACGCGATCGCTCTGCTGTGGTATTGCACTTGTATTTGCCATTGGTTTCACCTCTGGTTGCGTAATTAATTTGGATGTTTTAACCGCAGAGGGCGCAGAGGGCGCAGAGAAATAGATAAAGAGAGAAGTTTACAAATTGTTGAGGATTGCTAGAGAGACAGTCAGATATTAGCTTTGGGAATCTTGTTTAATGTTGGCATTTGTGATGGGGTGCTAAATCCTTAGTGCGAAATTAAACCCATTTTTTGATAAAGTGGCCGGACTAAGTTTTTTAAAGCTGGCAACTGTTTGGTAAAAACTACCGAGCCTAAAATACAAATTATACCTCCAATGATGACTGTATAGGGAGCGCCGATATAATTTGCCAATCCGCCGGCAACTAAATTCCCAAAGGGTGTCACTCCAAAAAATGCCATCGTGTATATGCTCATCACTCTTCCGCGTTTGTCGTCTTCCACAATTGTTTGCAAAAATGTGTTCCCGCCTGCAAATTGCAAAATGAAACCAAACCCCACAAATAACATCATGATTAATGACAGCCACAAGACGCGGGACAAACCAAAACCTATCAGCCCGAATCCCATAATTGCCGGTGAAATCGCAATCCATTTGCCGAGGCCAACTACACTTTTGCGCGAAATCAAATAAATCGCGCCCGCGAAGGCGCCAACTCCCGAAGCCGCCATCAAAAAACCGAGGGTTTGTGCGTCGCCGTGCAGAATTTTGGTGGCAAAAATAGGGACTAATACTGTGTGTGACATTCCGGCAAAACTGACTAAGGCTAATAGCAGTAAAATTGCTCGAATCGGGGGAAACCCGAAGGCATAAACGAATCCTTCTTTTAATCTTTGTAAGGGTTTGGTATTAGTTGCTGCAATTTTACGGGGTTTGATTTGCATCGCTAATAAGCCTGCAATTACAGCGATGTAGCTGAGTCCGTCAATGAGAAAGCAATAACTTGCGCCGACTGTAGCTATTACCAAACCTGCAATTGCTGGGCCGATTAGTCTGGCGCCGTTGAACATGGAAGCGTTGAGGGCGATCGCATTTGCTAAATCTTCTTTCTTTTCTACAAGTTCCGGTACAAAAGCTTGCCGTGCCGGCGCGTCAAAGGCGTTAATTGCGCCTTGAAAGAAACTCAGTAACAGGATCTGCCAAATGTTAACGACTCCTGTTAGCGCTAAAAATGCTAGCGCTAAGGATTGAACCATCGCTAATATTTGAGTGGCAATTATGACTCGGTGGCGGTTCCAGCGATCGATTAAAACTCCTGCAAAAGGCAGTAAAATTAATGTGGGGATTTGACTTGTAAATCCGACCACGCCGAGCATCCAAGGTGAATCGCTCAAATTGTAGACAAGCCAAACAGTAGCGACTTGCGTCATCCAATTGCCAATCAGGGAGATGCCTTGTCCTGCAAAAAACAGGCGATAATTTCTAGATCGCAGCGCTGGAGGAAGTTGTATTGTTTTGATTTTTGCTAGTAGATTCATGCTGCAAGTACGGCTAGAGCAATCATATTTGATTGGTAAACATTTTGTAGGGGTAGCGCCCCTAAGCCTACCCCTAATTAGCGAAGGGCAACCATCGGGGGACTGCCCCTAGACTCATTATTACGAATCATTGAGAATTGCGATATGAGCCGGAGGTTCTATTTTCACAACTCCCGAAAACCAGGATTTGAGTATTGTTAAATTTTTGCTCGCAGGAAAACGATCGCCACAGTTAAATTTAACTGTGGCGATCGCTTGAATAACGAGAAATTCCTTCCCCAAATTTTTCCCTCAATTAATGCTCAACAGCCAAGTACCGAGATAACGCAGCAAGGGAACGTCCCCAGGAGTGCGGATGCGGACGTTGAAATGGTACATTCCGCCGGGAGATGGGTTTTGGACGTTGGAGAGTACAACCTCAACATTGTTTCCTGCAGGAATTGGTTCTGTGGGGTAAATTTCTATGAATCGATTTTCTTTGTCCCAGATTACTTCTTGCAATTCTATTGTTTTGTCTTTGACGCGCACTTTAATGTCTTTTGGGTCGAATTCGCCTTTGTAGTAGTCTGGATAGGATATGTTCAGTTGGGCGATCGCCAAACTTACTTTTTTGGAAGGAATTCGCAGCCGATATCTATCGCCGCTCATCCCCGCTTTGCCGTAATCTAAGCGATAGTTTAATTGGTTGGCGCGTTCGGGGCCGCCGAAAATCGTGAATCCTGGCATGGACTGGGCTAAACTGATGGCGGGTAATCCAGCCACCAAGCAACCTGTAACCGCTAGTGCTGAAAATAATCGTCGCATAACAACTCCTCTAATTAAACTCTTGGTGAACCTTAAATATTGCTCGCCCGAAATTTGCGATCGTGGCTACAATATATCGCACGTCTCAGCAATTTGATGGGGGCGAGCGATCGCCGGCTGAGGTCACTTTTTTTTGCGTAATTTTTGCGTAATACTGATAACAGACATTCAAACTACAGAATTAGGCGACATAAAATTATATCATAATCGGTGGCAAACTTAACCATTTAGCGAATTTGAATGTATAAGATAAGTTAAAGATACGGGTCGAATTTGGGCGATCGGCTTTAGTATCAACGAGAGAAGTTTAGGGCAACGGCTGCTTCAATGTAAAGCAAGGCATGGGGCGATTAAAAATCGCACCTCAAGAAACCTGCGGAGGCAGGTTTTGTCTGTGTAGGCGCGGCTTCAACCGCCCTGGGAAGGCTTAAATAAGGAGAGTTCATGAAATTAGCGATCGCAAAAGAAATAGCAGCAGGGGAACGCCGGGTGGCTTTAGTACCCGACGCTGTAGCCCGATTAGTCAAACAGGGCGTCGAAGTTTGGGTTGAGGCCGGTGCCGGCGCACAATCCTTTTTCTCGGATCTTGCTTACGAAGAAGCGGGAGCTCAGGTTGTCGCCGATACCGCTAGGCTGTGGGGCGAAGCCGATCTCGTCGTCAAAATCGGGGCCCTGCAAGAATCAGAAGTTCATCAACTCCGGGAAGGAGGCGTTTTCATCGGATTTTTGAATCCTCTGGGAGATCCTGCTTTAGTGCAGCGTTTAGCCGATCGCAAAGTAACGGCATTCAGCATGGAAATGATCCCGCGCACCAGCCGCGCTCAAAGCATGGATGCGCTGTCATCTCAGGGTAACGTCGCCGGTTACAAAGCGGTATTGATTGCAGCCTCCGCTTTGCCGAAATATTTTCCGATGCTGACAACGGCGGCGGGTACGATTCGCCCCGCGAAAATATTGGTAATGGGTGTGGGCGTTGCGGGCTTGCAGGCGATCGCCACTGCGCGCCGTTTGGGTGCGGTAGTCGAAGCCTTCGACATCCGCCCGGAAACAAAAGAACAAGTGCAAAGTTTGGGCGCTAAATTCCTTGATGTCGAACTCAAGGAAGAAACCGTCGCCGCCGGAGGCTATGCAAAAGAACTATCAGAAGCAGCCAAAGAATACACCCGCCAAGTGCTCACCCAACACGTCAGCGCTTCCGATGCAGTTATTACAACCGCTCAAGTTCCCGGCAGAAAAGCACCTATTTTAGTTACTAGAGAAATGGTTTCTCAAATGAAGCCCGGATCGGTAATTGTTGACCTCGCGGGCGAACAAGGCGGCAATTGCGAATGCACGGAAGCGGGGAAAGATGTTGAATGGAACGGCGTTAATGTCATCGGCCCGATTAATGTGCCCTCGTCTATGCCTGTCCACGCTAGCGAAACTTACTCGAAGAATATCTCGGCTTTAGTTCAGTTGATGCTGAAAGATAAGGAACTCAATTTGAATTTTGAAGACGATATCATTGCTGGTGCTTGCGTCGCCCGCGATGGCGAAATTAGCAACCAGCGAGTTCGGGATGCTTTGGCTGCTGAGGCTTCAGCAGTCAGTTAACAGGTTTGTAGTAAGGACTTTAGTCTTTTCTCTCGTTACAATGCTCTGCATTGTAATGTACTCCAGGAGGCTCGGCCTCCAGTCTATATCGAAGGCTCTGCCTCCGATGAATGCGTTAAGAGCATCGGGGATCTTAACGAGTCATTACCAATTACCCCTTGGTGTCAACAAACAGGTCAAACGCAGTCACAGAATGTTGTTTGGTGACTAGGGCAAGATCCCCCCTAGCCCCCCTTAAGAAGGGGGGAACAAGAAGTATTCAAAGTCCCCCTTATTAAGGGGGATTTAGGGGGATCGAGACTCGGCAACAAACGAGAGATATAAAGGACTTTAGCGTTAATTTCACACCAATAACCAATTACCAATTACCAATTGTCATGGCAGAAGGATTGATTGCAGGTTTAGTGGTGTTTACTCTAGCGTCGTTTGTGGGATTTGAAGTAATTAATAAAGTCCCGCCGACGCTGCACACACCTTTGATGTCGGGATCGAATGCGATTTCTGGAATTGCGGTTTTAGGTGCAATTCTGATTTCTGGCCAAGGTAATGTAACTGTTACTTCGATTTTGGGGACGATCGCGATCGCCCTGGCCACAATTAACGTAGTCGCCGGTTTCTTAGTAACCGATCGAATGCTGCAAATGTTCAAGAAAAAAGAGGTTAAAGCGTGAGCGATTTTCTGCCCAGTGGCATTCAACTAGGTTATTTAGTTGCCGCATCTTTGTTTATTATCGGTTTGAAACAGTTGGGTTCCCCTGCAACCGCGCGTCAAGGGAATGTGTTAGCTGCGATCGGGATGTTAATTGCGATCGTCGGTACGTTGCTGGAAAAGCAAGTCATCAGCTACGAATTGATTGCTGTCGGAATAATCATCGGTTCCATTTTGGGAACAATTATGGCGAAAACCGTCGCGATGACGGATATGCCACAGATGGTGGGTTTGCTTAACGGTTTTGGGGGCGCGGCTTCTGCACTCGTTGCTGTGGGCGAATTCTGGCGCTATCTCAGCATCCCGGAATCGCCAACTCCAGACGCGACAATCACGATCCTTTTGGGTGTGCTCATTGGCGGGATTACTTTCACTGGTAGCCTTGTGGCGTTTGCGAAGCTGCAAGAATTGCTGCCGGGTGCGCCTATGACGTTTCCGCTGCAACAGCCGTTTAATGCCATGCTGGCGATCGCACTTTTAGCCGGCAGCGGTTATATGCTGACGAATCCCGAAAATGTGCCGGTATTCCTGGCTTTGGTGGCGATTTCCAATATTTTGGGAATCATGTTTGTGCTCCCGATTGGCGGTGGCGATATGCCGGTGGTGGTGTCGCTGCTTAACTCTTATTCGGGGATTGCCGCGAGTGTGGCGGGGTTCATTTTGATGAACAATATGCTGATTATCGCTGGTGCATTGGTGGGCGCGTCGGGGATTATTTTGACGCAAATCATGTGCAAGGCGATGAATCGATCCTTGGGTAGTGTACTGTTTAGCGCCTTTGGTAGCGGTGGCGGTAGTGCTGGGGCTGCTGCTGGGGCTGCTGGTGGTGCCACTGACAAAACTGTTCGCAGCATCAATCTCGAAGAAAGTGCGATGATGTTGGGTTATGCGCGATCGGTTGTAATTATTCCGGGTTACGGGATGGCTGTAGCGCAAGCACAGCACGCCGTGCGCGAGTTAGCCGACGGTTTGGAAAAAATGGGTGTTGACGTGAAATACGCAATTCACCCGGTGGCTGGGCGGATGCCGGGGCACATGAATGTGCTGTTGGCGGAAGCAAACGTGCCTTATCCGCAGTTGTACGATATGGACGATATCAATCCGCAGTTTGAAGAAACGGATGTGGCGTTGGTGATTGGTGCGAATGATGTGGTGAATCCGGCGGCGCGTCACGATACGGCGAGCCCGATTTATGGGATGCCGATTTTGGAGGTTGATAAGGCTAAGCATACGATCGTGATTAAGCGCGGGATGAGTGCTGGTTTTTCCGGTGTAGATAATGAGTTGTTCTACAAGGATAAGACGATGATGTTGTTTGGTAGCGCTAAGGATGTGGTTGCCAAATTGGTTTCTGAGGTGAAGCAGTTGTAGGATTTTGCAACCGCAGATGAACGCGGATTAACGCTGATGATTAAACCCGGTTTCTTGGATAAACCGGGTTTTTGTTTTGGGTTTGTTTGAGATTGTGTCTGGTTGATTTGCAATGTTGTAGGGGCGGGTTTTACAAACAATAATTGACTAAAATTAATAATTTCGTAAACCCGCCCCCTCCATGCTAGAAGGATGCCAGCGGACTTGATATTATGCAATGCTAGCTTGGTTTAAATATCCACTGGAGATGGGTGTGTGTGAAAATCCTTGTTCTCTGGCTTTTTGAAACCATTTTTCTGCTTCAGTGCGATCGGCTGCTACACCATCAGCACCGCAAAGATAAATTCCTGCTAAGTTGTTTGAGGCAACACCATAGCCTTGCTCAGCGGATTTGATGTACCATTTAATTGCTTCTAATATCATCTTTTCTCCACCTAATCCTAAATGATACATACTCGCAATGATGCACTGAGATTCAGCATTGCCCTCTTCTGCTAGTGGTTTTAACAAGGTAAAGGCTTGGGTATAATCTTCGTTATTAAAAGCCGCTAGACCTTTTTCTAAGTCTGACATTTTGGTTCTCCGTTTTTTATGTGAACTTTTACGGCCCTGGAAAGTTTTCGTCAAAAGATTGAGGACAGGGACGATCTTTGGGCCAAGGGAATGTTGCTAAAGCTGCGTAACCCTTGCATTTATAAGCACAAATTTTAAAGTTACTCGTAGGATCGGGAGACAAGAATTCTCCACTATATTCGCATCTTTTGCATGGCGGATAGCTGGTAGATTCACTGCTATCAGTGTTATCGGGTTGCATGGTAACAAAAGGCGATTTATTACAACTTTTAGTTAATATTATAATAGCATCAAATAAAAATAACTAATAAATTCGCTCTAATTGTTGAGATTTCTTATTTTGCTCTTTTATATTACGCATTTTTAAGACAAATGGTGATGGATTGCGATCGTATTCAGCTTCAGATTTGAGGCAATATTCTAACCAATCTCCTACATATTTACCTACAGTTTCTTGATTTTCCAGATAGTACAAAATCGTAGCATCAACTTGAGCCATAGTTAGTGTCCGAAATTTTTGAGCTATGGCTTCTGGAGTTTTGCCGCAGTGGATGTATTCGTACTGTTGTCTTGACTTCATAATTTGAAGTGGCGGGCTGCCAAGCTCAAACAATTATAGTTTTACTTGAGATTATATCACATCTTTCGCTGTTCGGTGGAGACGGGCGATCGCCCTATACAATGCTAGCTTGGTTTAAATAGTCACGGGCGATCGGTGCTAGTCAAATATACCTGCGATCGGAGAATTTTTAAATATAATGAAATCCTAAAGAATTAATAGAACGGCAAAAATTGTACTAACCTTAGAGCTAAAGTCAATTCAATTAAAAAATTTTCAACTATGTCAGATCAACCTTTTAACATCCGCCAACTAAATGACCTAGATTATGACGAAGCAGAACCACTCCTGGAAGATTATCAGGAAACGCTAATCGAGCTATTTGTCAATTCTCCCGAAGGAGAAGAATACTGTAAAACTTATCCAGACGTTGGATTTTGGATCTCGCAGTTCATTTATTACGGTTTTGGCTATGAAGGTTTTACGCTGCCTCGAATGAAAGTGGAAGATGTGGCAACTGTAGTCGAAGAGTTGTTTCCCAGGAAAGTGAGTTTGCTTTCGCCGGAAGAAGGTGAAAATGCTATCCCGGAATTATTGGCGTTCTGGCAATTTTTGAAGCGAGAATTTAAACTGCGAAATGCCACTTCAATTATCAAATACCTGCGGGATATCGAGCCGGAATTTAAGGATATTATGGAAGATTCCTCTAAATTTGGATTTGCCAAATCCTTTGTAACGCTCGGTCATCAAGCAGGGTTTGATATGAGTACGGGGGAAGGTCTAACACAATTTCAGGAGATATATAATGCTAGCATTGCTCCTCTACTTGCAGCTAAAAACTCCGAGACATCGGGATTTTCCAGCCAACCGATAAGTGGTAGTGCTGTCAATGAATCTAAAGCAAGTAAAGAAAAACAAAAAAAAGCAAAAAATACGGCGGCTGAATCGAGAAAACGCAACCGCACTAAGAAAAAATGAGGTTTAGCAAGTATCTATCCTCACTTCACTCTTCTTCGGATTCTTCTCAGCATCTTGTTAGCTTCTTCCCTCCCGCGAAACTTCAAAACTAATAAATAACACATCAAACAAAACCCGAAAATTCCTAACACGATCGCACTTTCTTCCGGTGAGTTGGTAGTTCGCTCGAACTTCCCACTCACCGGACTTCCTTGGATGTTGTTAGTTCGATCGATCGTGCGATCGTCCGCTTGCAAGTTAAAATTGTGTTGTTCGATCGCATTACTCTTTTTAAATGTGCGATCTATTTCTTGAAATGACTTCGCCTGTTCGCAGCTTGTTAAGGATAATCCAATAAGGATAAAAATTAAGAAATAACAGGGCGATTTCACGATTTTTACTTCCATTTATGGAGAAAGCGACTAAATGAATATAAGGCTGACTCGTGTGAAGGCATAAACCGGGTTTTTTGCGAAAATACTTCGTATACAGCCACAAATTCCCTGAAAAACCCGGTTTATTTGGTCTGAGTGCGCGGTCAGAAACCGGGTTTTTTGCGAAATACCTCGTACACAGCTACAGATTATCTAAAAAACGCGGTTTATTTAGTCTGAGTGCGTAATTCCTGCGAATAATTTCTACAATAGCGGTGTATGATTTTCTCGATCGCGCATTAATAAAATTCTACCATTTTTTCAATTGCAGCTATAGGTGGGGAATCAGTATTGCCAGAATTTGGCAGCGCCGAGGGCGGGCGATCGCGCTGATTCAATCGCTATAATCTAGCTAATAGATTGCATTCAAATTCTGTTGGTTAATTGTAGATATTTGTCAGGATACGGCACTGCCGTATCCCTACCCAAATTGTTTGTAGGGACAGGGCACTGCGGTGTACTATAACCCGGATGTTATTCAATCTTAATTAGATAGCCAACAATCACACTAAAAAAATTAGAAAAACAACTATTTGCCTTAACTCTTGGTGAAAAAACTCAGGCAATACAGCTATTAGTTCAAAGTTTAAGCAATACTTGGCAAGGAATCGAAAAAAACTCCGGGGGTGTGTGGTGGCGATGCTAGAATTGCCAAGACTCGCATACCTATTTGGTTGCTGGTAAATTATCGCATTCTGGGTGCAAGTGATGTGCGGATTTTGCAAGACTTTCCTCATTTGAGTGCAGCATATTTGGCGAATGCTTGGGCTTATGCTGAGGCACATTCAGAGGAAATTGAAGCAGCGATCGCTAGAAACGGGGAAGCCTAAAACATGGCGCGAATTTGCTATAATCTAGATAAGATATTCCGGTGATCGCACTTATGACTATACAAGAATTAGAAACTCAAGTCTTAACCTTAAGTCTCGCTGATAAAGCTAAACTAATCAGCATCCTAACTCAAAATTTAACCAACGGTTCTTTAGGCATTAAAAAGACTCCCGGTGTCTGTGGAGGGGATGCCTGTGTCGGCAATACTCGCATACAAGTTTGGGTACTGGTGGGTTATCGCCGTCTCGGATGCAGCGATGCGGAACTTTTTAAGTGCTATCCCCATTTGACTGCGGCTGATTTAGTCAATGCTTGGGCTTATGCTGATGCTTACCCAGAAGAAATTGAACAAGCAATTAGAGAAAATGAGGAAGCCTAAAACATGGCGCGACTTTATGCAGACGAACAGTATCCGTTGCCAGTAGTTGAGTTTCTTCGACCTTTAGGTCACGATGTATTAACAGTTCAAGAAGCCGGAAACGCAGGATTAGGAATTCCTGATGAGGATGTATTGGCTTTTGCAGTGAGTAATGAGCGAGCAGTTTTGACTCTCAATCGAGGGGATTTCATTCGACTGCATCGCTCACAACCCAACCATGCTGGTATTATCATTTGTACTCAAGATAGCAACTGGGAAAGACAGGCGACCCGAATTAATGAGGCTATTTCTGCGATCGATACTTTGAACGGTAAATTGATTCGAGTTAACCGTCCTTCGACATAAAAAAAAGTAGATCCCCCAAACCATCCTACAAATCTTATAAATAAATCCCCCATTGCTCCCAAGATTAGGTAAAATTATTGGCGTGTCTGAGGATAAACTATATGCGCTGGGTTCGATATATTGCGATCGCGATCGTCAATGGTTTCGGTGTCGTCATCGGTATTATTTGGGTTGCAGTCCCCACAACAGTGGCTCAACCTTCCCTAAACTACCAACTCGCACTCTCCGGGCGACCGTCAGAGGGCGAAAATCCGCAATCCCTTTCCGAACTCTACAAATTGCGCGATCGGCTGAAAGTACAATTAGATAACCTTGCCAAAACTTCCGACAGCGCCCCGTTTCCCGCAGAACTTTGGCAATCAGCAATCCACCGTCAACAATCTCAAACTCTGACGCAGCAACTCCAAAGCGTTCAAAGTCAAATTCAAATAGAAGAAAGAGCCAAATATAATTGGGACGATGCTGCTAAATTAGCCGCCAAAGCAGTCGAAATTGGACGCACTTCTAATCATTCTTCTGCTACTTGGGAAGAGTCCCAGCGGCTGTGGCAGTTGGCTATCAATACGCTGCGACTCATTCCTCACGATTCTTTTTTGGCCGATGGGGCGATCGACAAAACCATCGAATATCAAGGAAACCTCAGTGTCGCTACCTATGAAATGCAAGTTGCACGTTCTGTTGAGAAAATTAGAGCCGAGGAAGAAGAGATAAGAGAGCGAGCTCGCAAAGAGCAAGAGAAAAAAGAATTTGCTCGTCGAGAAATAGAGAGAAAAGAGCAAGAGAAAAAAGACCTGGCTAGAAAAGAACTAGAAAGGCAAGAATTCCAAAGGCAAGAATTGGTTCGCAAAGAAGTTGAAAGGCAAGAATCAGCCAGAAAAGAGCTTGAAAGGCAAGAGTTTGAAAAGCAAGAATTAGCCAGAAAAGAACTAGAAAGGCAAGAATTCCAAAGGCAAGAGTTAGCTAGGAAAGAACTTGAAAGGCAAGAATTAGCTCGTAAAGAAGTTGAAAGACAAGAACTTGAAAGGCAAGAGTTAGCCAGACAAGAACTTGAAAGGCAAGAATTAGCCCGACAAGAATTAGCCAGACAAGAACTTGAAAGACAAGAATTAGAGAGAAATCAGCAAGCAACTACTCAACCAACTCCTGAATCAACTGCAACACCAACTCTGACCCCAGTTACACCCGCCGCGTCGCCGCCGAACTTTTTCTTTGCGGGAGATACTAACAGAGATGGCCAAATTAACGAGCAAGACGAAGCTGGAAAAGAACAATGGTCTTTGTCTAAGGGCGCGCTAATTTTATTTAACGATCGCAATAACGATCGCGGCAAGATACCGACTTGGAAACAAACCAAAGTTATGGTTCCCCGCCGTGCAGCAATGCTTTCTCAAGTTAACTTAACACTATCTGAAAACTTCAAAACCTCTCAGTTATTTATCACGGCTGACAGCATAGCCAGCCCTCACATCAGCGTTTTTCAGAAAACTGGCGAGGGCTGGCAACCTGTAGATATATCCGGTGCTAAACCTCTAGTTTTTAGCACGAATATTGTTTTAGGTGTGGAAGCCAAACAATTTGCCGATCGCAATTGGAACGGCACTGTAAATCTCAAAGCAACTGCCCAAAACAACGGCCAAGAAATCGCCTCCACAACAATCCAAATGGGCGTTAGTCCTTGGATGATAGCGCCCAATACAGCACCAGTAACCGAAGTTCAGGTCAGCGACAGAGGCGCGGTAAACAGCGAATTTATCTCGCAACTAAAACAAGCAGTAGAACCCACGGGCGCCAAAGTAAAAATTCTCCAGGGCGATCGCACTTGGATGCAAGATACCCAGAAAAACGGATTCGTTCAACTCCCCGAAGAATCGGAGATACGCCAGTTTAATGTAGCCCTAAAAAGCAATAGTGAGCCAGAGAAAAACCCGCCTGTTAAATCAACTCAAGACCGGGATCTGAAAGTAGTTAAAATTGGCAATCCTCGTTCTTTAGACCCTGTAAGTCAGTGGTCTGACGGATACGGCAACTTGCAGGTGACACCGCCGATTCCCGGACACGCAATGGGTCGAGTTTATTACGGTAATTCGGGAAATTCTAGTTTTAATCCAGAGGTACTTGATTTTATTCAAGCTCAGAGAATTCAAGGGCCACCAGTGGATATTGATACTTCTTGGCTTTTGACTCGCCAAGTCGATGAAATTATCAATTTTATTCCCACTCAAACTCCCGGACAATATGTAATGGCGATCGCCAGTCCCGAAGCTGGAGTTAAGCTGTTGGAAGAATTGGAGGGAAGAGGTTACGGCGATGTGACGATTAATCGTGGTTTGAGCACTCAAACAACTGTTAGCGCCGCCTTGAAAAACCGTGCTTTAATTCAACACAATCTCTATTTGCAAAATCAGAAACTTAATCCGATTATAGAGAAGTTGAAAAGAGAGTTTTTACTCGGAGACGACCAAATTATTCAAGTTCCGGTGATGTTTGGCTACAGCGGTTATGCTTGGTGGCCGAATATGGTCAATTCGGTGCCAGTTAACGGCAAGTTGTTAGTTTCAAATCCGCGCGGGCCAATGATTGAGGGTGTAGATTACACTCAGGAAAGATTGCGCCAACTGCTGCTTCCTGCTGGCGTCAGCGTTAGTTTTCTGGATGATAGGTATTATCAAGAATTGAAAGGAAACGTGCAGTCGGCGACGAATACTGTGAGGAAGCCAGAAGACCAGCCTTTTTGGCAGTCTTTGCCTAATAATTACTAATTGGGAATCGGGAATCGGGAATCGGGAATGGGGAATCGTGAATCAGGAATTTGTAGGGGCGGTTTCACCAACAATACTCGCCTGTAACGAACAATCTCGTAAACCCGCCCCCACCCAACAGTAAATCTCAATATACCTCCTAAACCCGCCTTCCTCTGCTAATATTTAGGAAAAATATGCTAGGAGTTTAAGATATGGCTACCCTGCAAATAGAAAACATACCAGAGGAATTGTATACGAGGCTGCAAGAGTTAGCCGATGCTCAAAACTGCTCGATTAGCGCGTTTGCGATCGCCATTTTAGAAGCCGAGTTGTCAACAGAGACAAAACCCCTCTCAGGAAAAGGTAAAAAGTCTGTAACAGAACTATTGGCAGAAATCAGCCGTCGTCGCGAGTCTCGTCCGGCGAATATGGGGATGATACTAGATAGTACCGCTTTAATTAGAGAGGATCGCGACAAATAATATCTTGCACCATTTTTATGAACAGGCAAGATGCCTGTTCCACAAAAGTACCATTTTCTTGTCTGGTGGTTTATTTTTACCAGTAAAAAGCTCGATCGCTATAATATAGATACGACATTCTCAGCAGTCAAACCCCTGATTAACTATGACACTAAAAGAATTAGAACCGCAACTGCTTTCCCTGACTCCGCCCGAGAAAGCTCAAGCAATACAGATATTAGCTCAAAGTTTAGCCAACACCTGGCAGGGAATTGAAAAAACTCCCGGTGTAGTCGGCGGTAATGCCAGGATTGCAGGGACTAGAATTTCTGTTTGGGGATTGGTAGAGTCTCGTCGATTAGGTGCAACTGATGCTCAACTTTTAGAAGATTATCCGCATCTTAGTGCTAGCGACTTGAAAAATGCCTGGGCTTATGCTGAAGCATTTCCTGACGAGATTGAAGCAGTAATTAAGTTGAACAATATAGACTAATATCATGGCAGGTTTGTATGCAGATGAACAATTCCCTCGGGTAGTAGTTGAATTACTTCGCGCTCTCGGTCACGATGTGCTTACTGTACAAGAAGCAAGTAATGCAAATCTGGGCATTCCTGATGAAGATGTTCTGGCTTTTGCTGTCACAAAGGAACGGGCAGTTTTAACACTCAATCGAATCGATTTTATTCGGCTGCACGCTTCACAACCTAATCATGCTGGTATCATTGTCTGCAAAGACGATCAGCAGGACAGACAGAGGATGGCTACACGTATTTCGGAGGCTATTTCTAATGTGGAAACATTGAGAGGAATGCTGGTTAGAGTCAATCGTCCATCTCAATAAGTAACAGAGATTTAAAAAATTGGTAAATTGCGATCGCCCCAGCAGATAGATTTCTAGATAGACACGGACGGCATTTTGTCAATAGCCGTGCCGTATGGATGCTGTGCAGGCGATCGCACCAGTAACGTAAAATGTCTAAAAGCGGTCTTTGTAAAATAATTTTAGCCCCATGAGCGACGAACAGGAAAAAAAACAAATTTTGACTCAGCAACCGGAAACAATTTCCACTGCTAGCGATGAGTTCGATCGCAGTGAAATTGCCAGTGCCGATGCACCTTCAGCATCAGTAGAAACTCCCGCAGAAATTGCCGCGCCCGAAGATATTTCAGCGCCAATCGACGAAGCCGAAACAATTCCAATGGCAGCCGATATCGCGCCGGAAACAACTCAACTTGCAAGTTATCCGCCTCCAACAATTCCAAATGTCAACCCCGATCCCAAACCAGCTCGCTCCTGGCAAATCTTAGCAGTTTTTCTCAGCGGAATGTTAGTCGGTTCCGTCCTCAGTCTCGGCAGTTTGCTAGCGTGGAGAATGTATCAGGAAAGAGTGAACCTTCAAATCAAACTACCCGCTGACGTACCCCTTCCCGAAAGCCCTCCCCCTGTCGCAACAGCGCCCGCCAACCGTCGGCCCGGACTTCCCCCAGCACCTGGAAGAGGACTGCCCGCCAGCATCCCTCCGTCGCCCAGCCCCACTCAAATACCCTCTGTGTCTGGCGTTCCGCAACTTGCTTCGCCGTTGCCTTCTCCTTTGCCTTCTCCTTCTCCAACTCCCGCTGCAGTTGAAACCCCTGTAACCGAGCGAGTTTACTTTCAAGCCGGTGCTACGGGAACTACTCTGAGCAATAGTTTGCGAGCCAACATATCCAGGCGCTACTTACTGGAGTGCAATAGCGGCCAAAGCATGACAATAAAGGTTCAAGAAGGTCAAGTTAGCGCCGCAATTATTGCTCCTAACGGTGAAAGTTTAGGTACTGCTGATAGTACAGGTCAGTGGCAAGGTCAATTAGCCAGTAGCGGCGATTATACTATTGAAATTTCAGGCGATCGCCAAGCAAACTACCAAGTGAAAATTGAAGTTAAATAGCAACTATAATTGTATCAGGGGGTAGTTACACAATACATAAACCCGCCCTGGTTGCCAATAAAAAATTACACATTACTAATTACCAATGGTTGCACAAATATCTCCCAGCATCTACGAAGCAAAAACTCAAGAAATTGCCAAAGAAATCCTGAAGGCAACTCAAGACAAAAAGCGCTCTTTTTTCGGTCAACTCCAAGACCAAATGCGCTGGGACGACAAACTCATGGATTGGGCGATGGCTAGCCCCGGACTGCGGGTGCAATTGTTTCGATTTATTGACTGTTTGCCGGCCCTCCGCAGCAAGCCGGAAATTGCCCGCCACCTGCAAGAATACCTGACGGCCCAAGAGGTAGAATTGCCCGAAGCTTTGAAAAAATTGCTCAATTTTACTAACGCTGATTCGATTCCTGGACAATTGGCAGCGACGACGGTTGCGCCTGCTGTGGAAACTTTGGCGCACAAGTATATTTCTGGGGAAAATATCAAGCAGGTAATTAAAACCTTAGAGCGACTTCGCAAAGATAAAATGGGTTTTACAGTTGACCTTTTGGGGGAAGCTGTCATTACTGAAACTGAGGCGCAAATTTATCTTAACCGCTATTTGGAATTGATGGAGGAACTGGCTAAGGCAGCCAAGAATTGGCCGCAGGTAGATGCAATTGACAAAGCAGACGGCGAAACTCTGCCGCGAGTGCAAGTATCGGTAAAGTTAACGGCTTTTTATTCTCAGTTTGACCCGTTGGATGCTAAAGGTAGCGAGGAGAAAGTAAGCGAGAGAATTCGCCTGTTACTGCGCCGCGCCAAGGAGTTGGGCGCTGCTGTTCATTTTGATATGGAACAGTATGCTTACAAAAGTTTAACTCTGACCATTCTCAAAGACTTATTGCTAGAGGAAGAGTTTCGCAGTCGCACGGATATTGGAATTACATTGCAAGCATATTTGCGCGACAGTGCCCAAGATTTGCGAAACCTGATTTCCTGGGCAAAAAAACGCGGAAGTCCGGTAACAGTGCGTCTGGTAAAAGGCGCTTACTGGGATCAGGAAACTATCAAAGCGATGCAGAAAGATTGGCCGCAGCCGGTCTACAATGACAAAGTTGCTACCGATGCAAATTTCGAGCAGATGACGCAGTTGCTGCTAGAAAATCACGAATATTTGTATGCAGCTATCGGCAGTCATAATGTACGATCGCAAGCGAGGGCGATCGCCATTGCCGAGACTCTCAATATACCGCGCCGCCGCTTTGAAATGCAAGTGCTGTATGGCATGGGCGACAAATTGGCTAAGCTTTTGGTCGATCGAGGTTATCGCGTCCGAGTCTACTGCCCCTACGGCGATTTGCTGCCGGGAATGGCTTATTTGATCCGCCGTTTGCTGGAAAATACCGCCAACAGTTCTTTCATCCGGCAAAGTTCCGAAGAAATGCCGATCGAACAATTGTTAGCCGCGCCCGTTGCTAACGGAAATGACCAGCTAGTTTACAGCAAAGTATTTCCCAACGTTGCCGATACCGACTACGCCAATACCAAATTGCGGCAACAAGCAGAAACAGCCATCAAATCAGTGCGCGGCAACTTAGGTAAAACCTATTTACCGCTAATCAATGGCGAATACCAAAATACTGAAGCAACAGTTAACTCTCTCAACCCTTCCAATCCTACAGAAGTAGTTGGCACAATCGGATTGATTTCCGAAGAACAAGCCAAACAAGCCCTTGAAGCAGCAAAAGCAGCCTTCACAGGTTGGCGAAAAACCCCCGTCCGACAGCGCGCCGGCGTCCTCCGCAAAGCCGCAGAATTGATGGAACAGCGGCGGCACGAACTGTCAGCTTGGATGGTGTTTGAAGTCGGCAAACCCGTCAGAGAATGCGATGCCGAAGTTTCAGAAGCTATTGATTTTTGCCGCTACTACGCCGATGAAATGGAACGGTTGGAACAAGGGAAAAATTACGACGTAGCCGGAGAAACCAACCGCTATACCTATCAGCCGCGCGGCATTTCTTTAATCATTTCGCCTTGGAATTTCCCCCTGGCAATTCCCGTCGGCATGACAGTTGCCTCGCTGGTTGCAGGTAATTGCACTTTGCTCAAACCTGCAGAAGTTTCCTCAGTAATTGCAGCGAAAATAGCTGAAATATTGGTAGAAGCCGGAATTCCAAAAGGCGTATTTCAATACGTGCCTTGCAAAGGTTCAACAGTGGGCGCTTACATGGTGAAACATCCTGACGTTCACATGATTACTTTCACCGGTTCTCAGGAAGTTGGCTGTCGGATTTATGCCGATGCTGCGATTTTGCAGCCTGGGCAAAAACACCTGAAACGAGTAATTGCTGAAATGGGCGGCAAGAATGCAATTATTGTCGATGAAAGTGCGGATTTAGACCAAGCAGTTGCAGGCGTAGTTTATTCGGCATTTGGATACAGTGGCCAAAAATGTTCTGCTTGTTCGCGAGTAATTGTGGTCGAATCGGTGTACGATAATTTTGTGGCAAGATTGGTAGAAGCGACGCGATCGCTCAATGTCGGCCCAGCAGAAAATCCCGGCACTCAAGTCGGCCCTGTGATCGATGCAAATGCCCATTCGCGCATCCGTGAATACATCGAAACAGGCCGCGCCGAAGCTCAAATAGCTTTAGAAATGCCGGCACCGGAAATCGGCTATTTTGTCGGCCCAGTCATTGTTACCGAAGTATCGCCCACAGCAACTATCGCCCAAGAAGAAATTTTCGGCCCGGTCTTGTCGGTGATTCGGGCAAAGAATTTCAGCGAAGCGATTGTTATTGCTAACGGTACGAATTTTGCTTTAACCGGCGGATTGTATTCTCGCACGCCTTCACATATCGATCGAGCCGCATCGGATTTTGAAGTCGGAAATCTGTACATCAATCGCGGAATTACCGGCGCTGTGGTATCGCGGCAGCCCTTCGGAGGATTCAAACTTTCGGGAGTTGGTTCTAAAGCGGGGGGCCCGGATTATTTGCTGCAATTCCTCGAACCCCGCACCATAACCGAAAATATTCAGCGGCAAGGTTTTGCGCCGATTGAAGGAGTAGATGATTAATCATTCCTTTGTTTGTAGTGAGGACTGAAGTCCTTTTTCTGGCTGTTAAGTTAGTAGGGTGCGCCTAGCGCGCACCTTACGGGTGGGGTAACAGTAAAAATTTGTGCTAGATTAGCTAGTTATAAAATGGAATCTACGAAAGATCGCGATCGACTAAATTCTCACAACCCTTCACTTGATAAGTGGCTGCGATTTTTAATTATCGCCGTATTAATCATAGGCATTTTATTTCGCTTCGCCAATCTCGATCGCAAATTTTACTGGATCGACGAAACATATACTTCTTTGAGAGTTTCGGGCTACACCGAAGCCGAAATAATCAAACAAATTTCGTACCAGAAAATAACCTCGCCTGCGGATTTACAAAAATATCAGCAGATAAATTCCGAAAATACTTTAAGGGATACCCTGAATTCTTTAGCAACAGAAGACCCCCAACACCCGCCTCTGTATTATGTACTAGCGCGATATTGGGCGCAATGGTTCGGCAGTTCCGTTGCAGCAATGAGAAGTTTGGCCGCCGTGATTAGCCTGCTAGTATTTCCCGCAATTTATTGGCTGGCTTGGGAGTTATTTGAATCTTCAGCAGTAGCGTGGATGGCGATCGCAATTTTCGCAATTTCTCCCTACCACATCCTATTTGCCCAAGAAGCAAGACAGTACAGTTTGTGGACATTAACTACTATTTTATCCAGTGCAGCGTTGTTGCGAGCAATGCGCCCTGAGTCAACTCAAAATGCGCTCGCCCTCGTTCTTTCCTGGGCGCTTTATGCAGGCACAGCAACACTGGGATTGTACACACACTTGTTATTTGTCTGCGTCGCTGCAGCCCACGCAATCTACGTCGCAGTTATTGCCAACTGGCGCGATGTGAAAACATTCATTTCCTATTATGTAGCATCTTTAATCGCATTGAGTGGCTTCATGCCTTCCCTGGTAAATACTGTAGAAAACTTCAATCAAGTTAGAAGCACAACAGCATGGGCTGAACAGACAAATTACTTAAGATTAGTCAGCAGGTGGGTTGGTTCCGTCAGCATAGCATTTTTTGATATTGGCATTGATGGAACTGCCAACGCCACACAACTAGCCTTGCTAATTCCAGTTGCTATCATGATTCTAGCTTTAGTTGGCTATGCCCTTTATTATCTATGCAGACAAACACCAAAGCGAGTGTGGTTGATTGTATTGTTATTAATTGCAACAACTGCTTTGTTTTTAGCAGTACCTGATATAATCAAGGGTGGAAGGCGATCGGCAAATCCGCGATATTTAGTTCCTTGTTATGTGGGAATCCAGCTAGCAGTGGCTTACCTGTTGTCTACGAAAATTAGTAACAATTTGGAGAACTTCAAACAGCAAAAACTGTGGAAAATAGTTATAGTTGCAGTTTTTTCCGCAGGTATTATATCCGGTGGAGTTAGTTCTCAAGCAGACATTTGGTGGAATAAAGGCAGCGGTTGGTTGGGTGCATTGGAAGTAGCTAGGACTGTCAATCAAGCCAGCAATCCCCTAATTATCAGCGATGCCAATATCGCATATATGATGCCTTTAAGTTATTACCTAGAACCAAAAGTCAAACTGCTAATAGAACCCCGCTGTTACACATCTTGCTACAAAAATCGAGAATTGGCAAAGAAAAAACCTCAACCCCCGCAAATTCCCAGCGGTTTCAGTGAGTTGTTTTTATACAGACCTTCCTCTACTTTGCGATCGGCAATTGAGCAACAAAACTATCAAATAGATCCGGCTGACACTAATGTCGATCTTAATCTATGGAAAATTACCAAAAAACAATCTAAAACTTTAAGGTAAAAAACACTGGTTTGCTGCCCAAAAACAAATGTCTGATTCACTGCGACATACTGCCCATAAATGGCATTTGGGGAAGTATGTCGCAAGGAGAGTTCGATAGGTTTGCTTTTCGTGGTAAGCTAAAAGTTAAGAATAAAAAAATAACATCAAAAATCTCAAATGACAATCACTGAAACCTCTAACATTCGTAAACTGCTGTGTGATCCAGACTTAGGGCTGATTCCTCACCTAGAAAAGTGCCTGGAAGATTTGCACTCATCTGCGATCGCCAGCGGAGAGAAATTCAAGGTAGAACCTTATGATATAGAACTCAAAAGCTGCCACACCCAGAAGCATCCCAACGACCAAAAACCCATCGTCACTCAGTCAGTGTTAATAAAAATCCCCCTGACTGGAAAAGTTCAAGACAAGATGCAACTATATCTGATCGCAACTGAGTTGCAGAACCAAATCGACACCAAAATAATCGACTGGAGTGCCTTAGAACGCCGCCAATATGACATTCACGGCATCCCCTTAAAGCAGCCCATCACCAAAATAGATGGCGAGATGAATTACGAGTTAGTATTCGATCGACCAACCTACTGCTGCATCACTCTGTGTCGCCAATTTGACTTAAGTTACGCCGCCAATTTTTAATACCAATTCTGAAAAGTAGGGACACGGCAATGCCATGTCCGGCGCGGGGAGTAGGACACGGCATTGCCGTGTCCCTACGGATCGCTTTTAATAATTGGTATAAGATTGAGGATTGTAGATCGATCGCACTTGCATCAAATTCAAACCGCTCGATTGGCAGTTTCCGCAAGAATCCTCTTAATATCAGCAGGAGTCAGACTCGGATTAGCTTGTAACATTAAAGCTATCACGCCGGATACTTGTGGCACTGCCATTGAAGTACCCGCAACATATCGATAGGGAATCCCCGGTTGAGAAAGTGGCACAGTTGAATAAAGGTCACCAGAATCCGCCCTACCACCGTCGCCGCCGGGACCCACAAAATAATTAATTGCCTCCGAACCCGCCCGGTTAGAATACTCCCCAAACAAGCCATTTCGGGTAACACCACCGACAGCAATTCCTACCTCATTGGCAAACCGAGCCGGATAATCTACTTGTGGGCGAGCATAATTTCCCGCCGCCGAAATCACGATCGCACTTTGAGCTTCAGCCGCTCGAATAGCATCCAATTCTTGAGCATTGAACTGTTGACCGCCCAAACTCACATTTATTATCTTCGCTCCATTTGCCACCGCATAATTAATCGCATTAATTTCATCCCGAATTTTACCCACCCCTGCCCCATCAAGTATTTTCAAAGGCATAATCTTCGCAGTTGGAGCAGTTCCAGTAATCCCAACCCCATCTTTTTTCGCAGCAACTAAACCCGAGATATGAGTGCCGTGACTGTTATCATCCATCGGGTCATTATCGTTGTTGACAAAATCCCATCCTCGGAAATCGTCAACAAAGCCATTGCCATCATCATCAACCATGTTGCTAGCTTTATTACGACCGATCGCATCAACGCCGGTTTCCCCCGCATTGCTCCAAATATTCCCCGTCAAATCCGGGTGATTGTAGTCAACTCCGCTATCAATAACTGCCACCACAATTCCGTCTCCAGTCAAGCCCTGGGCCCAAACCTCTGGAGCTTTAATTAAATCTCTGCCCCACTCGTCGCCACCCAAATCGGGAACATCAGGAAAAGGTGCAATACCTTGAGCTTTAGCAACTGCCGCTGCTGCATTCACCAAACCGAACCCAAAACGAGAGTCAAAACCTTGCAAGTTGCTAGGATTGTTAGGAGAAACAGTTGCAGGAGTTGCAGACAGATTGAGGGAGAAATTTGTACTGCCTTGGTATTGATAAACTCGGAGAAAGTAAGTTCCTGCGGCTAAACCGTCGATGTCGATCGACTCCGGCGATAAATCCGGTTGTTGAGAAGAAGCAATAATATCGGTGAAGTCAATAGAATTGTCGCCGTTAAGATCTTTAATTAATGCCACGTCAACATCCGCCGTCAAACCGCTGACAGTTAATTTAAAGTCGCTAGTTGCAGGCAAAGTAAAGCGGTAAAGGCCGTCTGGCCGGGCGTTGCTAACCGAGTCTGCGATCGTTTGAGTGCCACCCAAAACGCCTAAATCGCGCGCTTGATCCAGTTGGTTGCCCAATACGGTAGTTGCAGAGATGAATGTATCGGCGAGGTCTTGTGGAGATGCGTTGGCTACCAAGCCTAAAATAGCATTGGATTGGCGAATTTTAATTAATGTATTGGAAATACCGGGGGCGATCGATATTTCTTCGAGAATCAAGTCAGCTTCGGTAAGATTGTCAGTCAGTCCGATCGAATCCACAAAACTGTTGAAGTCAGTAATCACGTCTGCAGCAGTCGGATCGGAGACTGCGGAGTCGCTGCGGAGGACAAAGGTATCTGGGCCCAAACCCCCTGTCAGCGTATCTTTACCCCCATCGCCCACTAAAACGTCGCTGCCAGAGTCACCGTTGAGCACGTCATCTCCCTTACCTCCCTGCAAGGTATCGCTGCCAGCATCGCCAAACAGGATGTCGCTGCTGACACCGCCGTTAAGCAAATCGTTGTCTGCGCCCCCTAACAGCGTATCGGAATTGCTGCCGCCGAGAATGCGATCGTTACCATTATCACCGCTAATTATTTCGGCATCCGACGAACCGACAATAAAATCGTTGCCGCCGAGGGCAAAAAATCCGTTAGGATAAGGAGTCAAAAAGCCCGGAGTCAAGGCGAAACTATTGGGGCTATCATCTAAAAGATAGGAAAGACCGTCAGGGCTCGGGCCGGGCATAGAAATGTACTCCTAGTGAGGTATATCGATCTAAATTTTAGATTTTAAATTTAAGTTTGTGGTTAAGAACGCCCTAAATAGTCTGTAAGGCGGGCATTACGCACAGTCTGTAGAGGCCTGCATAGGTTAGGTTAAACTGAGATGTTCCACCCTTCTCAATTACTTGTTTAGGAACAGGCAAGATGCCTGTTCCACAAAAATGTTGAGTTATTGTGGAACGGGCATCTTGCCCGTTCTTGACAAGGGTGCAAGATTTAAGGTTAAACAGATTTTTTCCGTCATATCATTCCCTGTAAATCAACCACAATTCCGCCTTAGCCCCTCTAAAATGTAAAATCTAAAACAGTATAACTTAATCCCAAATTCAAAATCGGGATCAGAAAATGGGAAAACAACACTTGCATCGAATTCAAAATTTTTTCAACATCGCCAAGTCGCATTTAAAGCCTTATTTGCGCTATTTGATTTTGGGCGGGACGTTTTTATTTATTGCCAAAGCTTTTTTAACTCACTGGCGAGAAGTCGCGAATATCCAAATTCGAGCCGAAAGTTTTCCGTTACTGGCGATCGCCCTTGGCGTCACTTTACTTTCTCTAATTTTCGTCGGCTGGGTGTGGATGTTGATTTTGCGGGAATTCCGTCAACCTGTAACTGCCGCCTGGGCGATTCAAGTTTTTCTCAAAACTAATATTGCCAAGTATTTGCCGGGGAATATTTGGCATTTTTGGGGCAGAATATTGGACGCCAAAAAAGCAGGCATTTTCCCGAAAGCTGCTACTCTCAGCGTGTTGCTGGAACCGCTGCTGATGGCTTCGGCGGGCGTTTTGATTGGGTTGATTTGTTTTGACAAATTCAATTGGTTTTTGCGGATTGTCGGTTGTGCTGCTATTTTAACGGCGATTCATCCCCGAATTTTAAATCCGATCGTTCTCTTTGTAGAGCGGTTGAAGTTATCAAAGAATAATGGAGAAAATTCAAATACTGGGGAGGCTGCGGGCGAGGAACTGAATATTAGTGCAGAGTCTACCTCAAATCTACCTAAAAAAACATCGAATGTCAAGTCAAACCGCAAAATTAATTTGCCAATTAAACGCTATCCTTTAGTGCCGTTAATCGGACAAATATGTTTTATCGGATTGCGGGGCTGCGGTTTTTTGCTAACTGTAACGGCTTTAACTCCGGTGCAATTTAGCAATATTCCCAACTTGTTCGGTGCTTTTTGTTTTGCGTTCGTTGTCGGTTTAGTAGTACCGGGAGCACCGGGGGGAATGGGAGTATTTGAAGCAACGGCGATCGCCCTGCTGTCCGATCGCTTTTCTACGGGTATAATTCTGGGTGCCGTGGCCTTGTATCGGATAATTAGCATTCTGGCGGATGTTTCGGGTGCTGCTTTGGCAAAGCTCGATCGCCAGCGCGATCGGCACAGTCCAAAAAGGTGAATTTAAAACTAAATATTCTCGTGATTGTAGGGTGCGGGGCTGAGAATGTGAGATTATGTGCGATCGAACAACAAACCTATTTAATTGCGGATGCGATATCAGATTAAAGCATTTTTTCCAGAAATTGCTTGGCGCGATCGCACTGAGGGTTGCTAAAAAACTCCTGCGGTGGCACATCTTCGGCTACCTTTCCGCCATCGAGAAACAATATCCGGTGGGCGACTTCCCGCGCAAAACCCATTTCGTGAGTTACAATTGCCATCGTAATTCCCGTTTTCGTCAAAGCTTTCATCACATCTAACACTTCTTTAACCATTTCTGGATCGAGTGCAGAAGTCGGTTCGTCCATCAACAAAATTTCCGGTTCCATAGCCAAACAGCGGGCGATCGCCACCCGCTGTTTTTGTCCCCCCGAAAGCTTAGAAGGATAAACCTCGGCCTTATCTGACAAACCCACTTTTTCCAGCAATTCTAACCCCTTCAGACGCGCCTCATCCTTAGCCACCTGCTTCACCTTTACAGGCGCATACATCACATTTTGCAGCACTGTCATGTGCGGGAACAAGTGGAAATGCTGAAAAACCATCCCCACTTTCTGGCGGATTTTCAGAATATCTACCTTCGGCAGAGTAATATCCACCCCGTCAATGTATATGTGTCCAGAAGTCGGAATTTCCAGTAAATTCAAACACCGCAAAAAAGTAGACTTGCCGCACCCCGAAGGGCCGATAATGGCAATCACTTCTCCTTTATGAATCTCAGTAGTTATCTCGCGCAAAACCTTCAGATTGCCAAAAGATTTATACAGGCGATCGACCTTAACTGCTACTTTGGAGTCTGCGTTCGAGTACATTGGCCCCCCAAGTTAAACTAAGCACCATCAAATAATAAATTGCGCCGACAAATATCAAAGGTTCAAAGTAAATATACTTTTCTGCTCCCACAATTGTAGCGCGGCGCAGCAAGTCTTCTACGCCAATTACTGAAACTAAAGCTGAATCCTTCAGCAAAGCAATACTTTCATTCACCAATGCAGGCAAAATATTTTTCAAGGCTTGCGGCAAGATAATATCGCCCATCATCAGTTTGTAGGGAACGCCAAGGGATTCTGCGGCTTCTTTTTGACCTTTATCTACGGCTTGAATTCCCGCGCGGATTGTTTCGGAAATATAAGCCCCAGAATTCAAGAAAAAAGTAATCACGCCAGCTTGCAGCGCCGATATATTATAGCCCGTAAGCTGCGGCGTGGCAAAATAAACTAACGTCAACTGCAAAATTAGCGGTGTTCCGCGAAAAATTGAGGTGTAAGCAGTCGCAAACCAGAACAGCGGTTTAATGCTAGAAATCTTAAACAGAGACAGCACGATTCCCCAGATAAATCCCAGAAATGCCGACAGCAAGGTAAAAGTTAGCGTTACCCAAATCCCGGACAAAATATAAGGCAAACTCGGCAAGATTTTGCCAAAATATAACCCGAACTTGGGCGCTACCGCAGGCTGATTTGCTTGAGCAGATTCTTGCGGAATCGGTCGAGAAAACCACTTAGTAGCTAGTTCCTTAATTTGACCGCTGGCTTTCATTTGCTGGAGGACTCGGTTGAATTCTGGAACTAATCTCGAACCTTTGCTAAAGGCGATCGCCGAACCGCTTTCTTCAGTATTCGGAATTGTGTTAAATTCCAAGTCCGGGTTCGCTGCTGCATAACCCGTAGCAACAGTATCCTCGATCACTCCTGCCGCGATGCGGTTCGATTTAATTTCTTGAATAATGTCAGGAATCCTATTGAGAGCAGCCAGTTGCACACCGGGCATTTTTTTCACAGCTTCCTGCTGAATGCTTCCGAGTTGAACGCCTACTTTTTTCCCGGCTAAATCTTCAGCTTTGGTCAAATTGCTGCCTTTATTGGCGACAATTGTATTTTGAGCTTCGTAGTAAAGGTCAGAAAAATCAACATTTTTTTTCCTTTCTGCTGTGGGAGTCATTCCAGCCATCACAAAATCGGCTCTTCCGGCCTGCAAAGCGGGAATTAAGCCGTTAAAATCCATGCCAACTACTTTCAGTTCGTAGCCTAATTTTTTAGTAATATATTTGGCAATATCGATGTCAAAACCGATGATTTCGTTGCCGCTAACAGCCGTATCTTTAAATTCATAGGGCGGGTAGTCTGGGGAAGTCGCCAGTGTTAAAGTCTTGTTGGCTTGGGCGTAGCTGGCGATCGCAATTAAACAAAAGGCGATCGCGATCGCCGCCGCCAGCATTGATTTTAATGTTAAACGTTTCATATTGAACATTGTCCTAAAAAATCCCCTCGCCAACAAAACATACCACAAATCGGAATCAAGTCATCCTTGTAAAGGAAGATATACTCATGGACGCACGGGTTGCCAGAAACCGGGTTTGATGGACAAACAAACTGCATAATTAGCCTTTAAAAAGGGTAAAAAACCCGGTTATAAAGGTATTAATGCGCCCAGGGCTAAAGATAGATAATTCTGCCACCAACTTATATTTAAAAAATGTCCCACCTCCACAATTTTTAACATTTTAGGAAGTAAAGCTTGTCCGCACAATTCTCACCCATGTTGTACCGTTGTCCAAGTTGCGATCGGTATTTGTAATCATCCAGCATATTCCATTTGTGGAACACGGTATTCAGTAGATCAGAGCAAAAGCTGATTGGGCGCGGGTTCCTTACGATTTGTTGGAACTGATCTCGAATCGGATTGTGAATGAGGTTAAGGGGGTGAATCGGGTGGTTTACGATATTACTTCTAAGCCGCCGGGAAAGATCGAGTGGGAGTGATACCATTGTCGATTATTGATTTTCGATTTGGATAAATGCCGTCTGTAAGTCCTGTGTTAATTACAGGACTTACACAGAAAAGTTATAGTCTAAGAGTCAACTGTCAACTGTAAACTGTGTTAAATAGTGTTGCAAAAATGCTTCCAGTTCTGTCCGTCCTTGTTGGGTAATTGAGTTGTATAAGACTTCTTTTTGTCCATTGGGAGTGTAGAAACAATAGAAGCGTCGATCTCGATCGATTGGTCGCAGGTATACTAAGGGAACGCCAACAGATGCAAGGAGTTGGGCTTTTGTGCGATCGCGCTCCTGCACCTCTGGGCGATCGTGCCAATGAGATTGACATTCTATCACCAATTTGACTTTGCGACTACCACCACAGCCGCGTTCCATCAAGGCGATATCGACTCTGGAACTCACCCAAAATTTCCAAAGTTCAATGGGAAGACGGGTGAAAGTTTCTCGACGAGAACAGATGATTTCTAGGGGAACTTGGGGACAGTAACGGAAGCGATCGCCTAAAATCATCTCTAGAATATCGATAGCGATCGTTTCTAACTCGTTGATGATTTCTCCGCTTAGGAATTCGGGAAATGAAGACAAAGAATTGTCACAGTCAAAGGCGTATAGCATTAGTTTTATTTCCGATTAGGGTTAGTGGGAATTAAAGAGGTTGTAGACGACTGTCCAAGCGTTTGCACCAATAGCGGTGGCAGTCCAAGCGCCCTTCTGGTAAGGTTTGCCTTCTTTCCGAGCGCGGTAGAGAGTTGTGGTGGATACCTCCAGCAGTTGTGCGGCTCTATGGGTTGTGCAGGATTGCTCAATTACAGTTGGTTGCGATGGGAGTTTTACCCTTCTCTTTTTGTTAAGGGAGTCGAGGGGAGTGGGTGGCTCGTCTGGGAAAAGGCTGAGTTGGAAGGCTGTCATAAACTGAACCTTTGAGTGTTAATGATTCAAGCCTATTGGGGTCAACTGAATTTCTCCAGAGCAAAACGGTTCAGAAAAAAGTGAACTGATCTGAACTGGTCAAGAAACTTGATGCTGACTATGCTAGGGATAGTTTTGATTGAGATTTTGCGCCTGTGCTGTTGTCCCGCCGTGGACTCAAGTCCACGGCTGATAGCGAAAGTCCACTCAAGTGGACTGAAGAGCGCTTTTTAGGGTCAGCATTTAGTCCTCTTGCAGAGGACTTTCGCTATCAGCCAGGGGTTTAAACCCCTGGCGGGCTATGCAACTGATGCAAAATTCTCAATTTCATCCACTCTAGTTGTTAGGAATGAGTCAAACTATGGCATCTCGCAGTGTTCGGATTGATGGCGCAGGTTTGGATAAAGTTCGTCAACGGATGGCTGAACTGGAGAAGCCACGAAATCCAGACAAACGGGGCTGGTCTCAAGAAAATCTTGAAGAACAAGCTCATGTGAGTCTCAGTACCATAAAACGCTTTCTTGAAGGTACGCCACGCGATCGCAGTAAGGTCATCTTAATTCTTAAAGCATTAGGATTTGAACCCATAAAATTTATTGCCGAACATGACTCCAACTTGCAGAATTCCGAGCTAGAGCCACAGCAAAACATTGCTATTGATTGGCAGCGAGTTTGCCAAGAAATGTTAAATGAACAGCAAGAGGAGCAACGCTTCAGACGGAGAGCGACAGAAATGGGATTTGAAATCAATGTTTTTGTACCGCTAGGTTTAATCGAACGGAAACAGCAGCAGCGTCGCAGTGGTAATGTGCCTATGGAACTGTTGCATCAATTAGAACCGGAAGTCGTTACCAGAATTTACGAACATGATGAATTCATGACTGACGTTATTGAACAAAACCCTACTGGAAAAAATAAACATATTGCTATTGTCGGCGAACCAGGAGCAGGAAAGACAACGCTGTTAGATAAAATCGCCACTCACATTCAGGAAAATAATCAAGATTTGCCGATTTGCATTGCGCTGGCAAGTTTGCAAGGAAAGACACTGAAAGAATACATTATTCAGGAATGGTTGCCAGAAGCAATTTCTCTGGTTTATCCCGATATTGATGTAGAGAAGTCTCACAAAACATCTCTACAAAAACGCTTGCGTCACGGTGGGGTGTGGCTGTTACTCGATGGTGTTGATGAAATGGCTGTAGGGGCGAACAGTTGTTTGTCCTTAGAAGAAATCCGAAACCAGCTTACTGATTGGTTGGGTAATGTGCGAGTTGTTTTGACCTGTCGAACCAATGTTTGGGATGCCAGTCTCAAGAATCCCCTCACAGGTTTTGATACTTACAAAACTCAGGAGTTTAAACCAGAGCAAGTAGAGGATTTTATTCAGCAGTGGTTTGCTGAAGCAAAAAATATTCAACGGGGACAGGAGTTACAGAAAAAGCTGCAAGAACCGCAAAAAGATCGCATCCGCCAACTCGTAAAAAATCCGCTTCGCTTATCTCTACTGTGTCAAATATCCAGCAAAAATAAGCAAGTCGAATTACCAGAAACCAAAGCCGAACTATATCAACACTTTGTCCGCTATTTCTATGAGTGGAAACCATCCCAAACGGTTATTGATTGGGCAACTCAACCAGGTTTGCGAGAAGAATTACATCAAGCCCTCGGTCGTTTGTCTATAGCAGGATTGGATAGCCATGCTAGATTTCGGTTGCCGCTGAGTTTAATTGAAAAACAAATGGGCGATAGGCTTTTTAAATTAGCCTGGGATCTCGGTTTGCTGAACTTAGTAGATCGAGAAGCTGCAACAGATGAACCTGTTTACGCATTCTTTCATCCTACATTCCAGGAATATTTTGCATCTTTAGTAATTGATAATTATCAATTTTTCATGGAGCGCTATCGAATCTTTGAAACCCAATGGCTAGAAGTAGCTATATTATGGTTAGAAAGTTTCCAAATTTCAGCACTGCTAAAGAAAGAATTGATCGACACAATAACCAATCTTAAGGAAGATAAATGGAAAAATATGTATCGGCTTAAGCTTCTACCATTAAAGATAGTTTACTCGTGTCAATCTGGCGAAATAGAATTTATTGCTGGACGGGTGTATTTCGTTTGCTTGGATGATAATATACAAACAAAAGTATGCAAATCAATGCTTCCGGGTTATGAGGAATTCATCATAGAATCGTTAAAATATTACGCTTCCAAAGAAGCCTGTGATATTATAAGTGAAGTCATCAATAATAATACTGATTTAGAACTATACGAACTATCTAGGCTTTTGGAAGTTTTATTTAAAATCAACCCGGAGCATGAATGCTTAAAAGTATTAATCCCTAAATTATTAAAAGATGATAATGAGGGAGGTGCCATAGAAGTAGCAAAAATAGCTTTAAAAAATGATAATTTCAAGCAAATTGCCGTTGATTTTTTAGTTAAGGCTTTATTGAACGAAGATGAGCAATACGAAAGAAAAAGTTTTGATATCGTTAATATTTTAATGGATTTTAAGATTTTGGACAAAGTGGTTATTGGTAAGTTAACATCATTTTTAAATAGTCAAGATTCTATGATTCAATTGCTAGCTATTTCACATTTAGACGAACTAAGCCTAAATCATAACGCTTTAGTCAACAATCAAGACGTATTGGATGCTTTGATTGATTTCATAAGTCAAAATCGAGACAATCAAATAAGTATTATTCCTGGTATAGATATAGTCAAGAGACTTGATATTGATATTTCAAAAGTCAACAGAGCAATCATGGATTTGTTATATACTTCACAAAATCCAGTGATTATTCTATCTTTATTTGACTATTTGGAGACACAAGGTTTTATTGTAGAAATCATTAATAAATTAATCCAATTAATTGCAAATGAAGAAGACACAGATGAATCTATAGCTTATGCTCAAATGTTAGTAATGGCAAGCTTGAGCTATCCAAAAATTTTCGAGAATCGGTCAATTATTAAAAAATTGATTTGTTTGGTAAAAGTAAAAATTGACTTTGACTATCTTTTACTACATTTAGTACAAATTTTTTCTCAAACTACAACAATGTATGAGCGTTTTAAAATAGTAGGCTACCAAAGTAGCAAAGATAAGACATTCATTGATTATATAAGTTTATTGATAGAAAACTATCTGAATAAAAATACAACCGAGGAGTTAAATTTACCCACAAGTGACGATACAGAAAATATAGAAGGTTTTTTGATTGAAAGACAATATGTTGAATTTGTTTCACTAATTAACGAGCCACAAGAACTAAACATTATAAATTGGCGGCTAAATAGTTTTGCTGAGAAATTATATGATTGCGAAGAAATTGCGATTGCCAAAATTAAACAAACTAATTTTGAAGTCATCGATAAACTAATGGAAATTCTCCAAATAAATAAAGACAACATATTACGCTTTATTTGTATGGAAATATTAGTTAACATTGAAACGTTGTCACCACAATCTATTGTTGATAAATTAGTAAACTTAACCGTCAATTTAAAAGACCGTCAAATTCAAGGGTTTCTTGGCGCCGAATTAAAACAAATTACTCACAAATCACAACTGCAAAGGCTAGTTTTTGGTCTAAAGGATTATGTAGAAAATGCAGTTGCTAAGTTTGACACGGATTTATATATAATTGCTCATTCAGTGCTGTGGCATTGTGCTAATCACTTGAGTTATACGGAATTTTATGACGCTTGTTGTGTTCAACCATCTTGTACTGACTTAGAGGCATTTGAAAACATCTCTCTTGCTAACTCTTCTACTGCTCAATACCTCAACATTGTTGAGAAATTTTCAGTTTTTAAGTCTGCGGTTTCCCATAATGAAGAACTCAATCAAGCAGTACAACTGATTTGTATTGATGGTAGCGAATTTAACCCTCCAGATAATCCTGCCACTGATATCTATATCCAAATGGTAGAGCAAGGTTGTCCAGAACGACAAGAAGGAACACCCACAACTATGCCACTGCTCAAAGCCTATTGGCGACTGAATTTGAGAAACCTAGAAAAACGAGTTGCGTTGGTGTTCTACAACTCTAAAATCGATCGCGAATTCAGCGAACCTTTTCTAACTGCACTGAGTGCTTTTGGAGGCACGATCGCAATCATCACCGATCGACCATGCGACAATGTAAAACGCATTTCTCCTAACCATCCGAATCTCATCGATGCAGTTTTGAAATGGCTGCATCGATCGATTTTGGAGGCTTGAATTTTGATTTTGGCAGAAGGCGATCGCTTTTTCACCAACTCAGGCCCGATCGCACTCACACCCCCAAATCCCACTCGATCGAAACATTTCTTCATCTTTCTCTGAATTAAGAGAATCGTCGGCTAAAACAGAGTAGGAGAATTTCCGCTACGATCGAGAGTAGATAGGCTAGCACCAGATAAAATAAAGTAAAAATTCCATCGGCACTACCCGTTGAGATGGCTGCGAGCTCTCGGTTCAAAAGTGGAGATTTTGCTACCTTGGCATTTGCGGGGGGAAATGGCTACAGAAATTCAAAATACTTGGAATTTATACAAATAGAAAGACAGAAATCGACGACAGCCGATCGATCTATTGTGGAAAACTTGCCCTTTTCTGTGGAAAACCCTCGTTTTCCTGTGGAAAACTGCTACTAAATTAAGTGCGATCGCTCTAACCCGATTGATAGGATTTAAAAAATTGGAGGAATTGCGGTAAGTAAAAATACTTTCCCGATTCTTCAATTAATCCGTGTATCCGTGTCAAAATCACTGGTTGTGCCTTCATTTTTCAGAATCGTAGCTAATTTGGTCGGAATGGTAAGCCGGCGGCTCAACGTGAATTAAGATGCGTACAGGGCTGAAACGTTCTTCCAAACGGGCTTCTACTTCTTCTGTAATCCGGTGAGCTGTTTCTACATCGACAGCATCGACAATCATGTGCATCTCAATAAATACTTGACGCCCTACAACGCCACGGGAGGCGATCGAGTGACAGTTTACAACCCCCGGTACATCGATCGCGATCGCATGAATAACTTCCGGTGCGATCGCCATTTCATCCACCAACCAAGGCAGATTTTCCCTTAAAACTTTCCAACCGCTGCTAAATACCAAAACAGCCACAGGAAAAGACAAAAACACGTCCAGGAATTGCAGTTGAGGTATATTCCAAACCTGCCCTTGCCAAACACCAATCAACCCGCCGATGACCATAATTGTCACCCAAACATCGCTCATCGTGTGCTGAGCGTCAGCCACTAAAATCGCGCTACCGAGACGTTGGCCAACTCTGCGCTCGTAAAAAGTGACAAAAATATTAATCCCCAGTACAATCAGCAAAATCCACAGTTCATTTGGGGATATTTTGACAACTGTGCCACCTTTGAGCAACCTTTCGACAGCACCGCTGATAATTTCAAAACAGGCAATTCCCAGAAAAGCAGCAATTCCCAGAGCTCCGAGAGCATCAAATTTTTGGTGTCCGTAGGGATGATCGCGATCGGGCTGCGGATTGGCATAATGATTAGTTACCAATCCTAAAATATTATTAGCGCTGTCCGTGACGCTGTGCAAAGCATCTGCCAGCAAACTGAGGGAACCAGTCAGCCATCCCACGACTGCTTTAATTGCCATCACCAGCAAATTTAGCAATAAGGTAATTATTAAAACCTTGCGGACTTCGGAACGGTTATCGGCAACCATAAAATCTCCTCTATCTGCCGTTAAGTTTTCTGGTTTCTAGTTTAAAGCTTATCAAGTCATAAAAGGTTAAAACTCTTGCGGAATCTAGCTTGCGACTAGATTGATATTCATTAATTTAGCCGAGCTTCTTGAGACAAATTTTAATTAATACCAGTTTCGCAGTGCAATTGAGCTGGAATGTACTTCTTTTGGGTTACTATATTTTTTATCATTAACAATAGTATGTTAAATTTCATTGCCCATGTCTCTTTCTCCGCTGACACTGAATTTAGTCGAAGGTTCTGTCTCCTTTAGCTTTTCCCCGCAAGCCGCGCGGGATTTGCAAAGCGAAATTGCAGCTTTGATGGAAAGCTTGAAAGCTGTAGCAGCCAAAACCTCTGGCGCTAAAGCTTCTCCCCAAAAACCGATGGAATATCGGTATGCAGGAGATGTATTTTTGGAAGTTTTCTGCAACCCGAATATCTGGCCAACTCCTTTTGCTGCAAAAGTGCTGATTACGGTTCGGGACGATCGTGTGCGCGTGACCACCGAAGCCGAACTCAGCCGCCTGCGCGACGATCTCGCTCAGTATATCGAACAAGTGGGTTGAGATTCTCAACCTCGATCGTTTGTAGTTAATAGGTTGAATCTGAGTTCAGATACCATTCTCAAGAACAGGCTTTCCAGCCTGTTCCACAAACATTGAATTTTCTTGTGGGGAGTAGGGGTTGGGTTTCTAGGCGGCCCGTGAAAGGATTACTGACAAAGGATACCTATCAGCAGGCGAAGCCGACCATTCCCACATTGAACCTGCATAATTCTTAGCATTAAATCCCACATTTGTCAAGACACAAGTCAACCATCCAGAGCGAATTCCCCCGGAGCAATAACTGACAATTTGAGTTGACTGCGAAACTCCTTTTTGCTGCAAAATAGCGACAATTTCCCCGCGATCCAGCAGTTTTCCCTGTTTGTCCATTAACTGTTTGTAATAGAGGTGAACCGCACCGGGAATGTGGCCGCCCCGCTTTTCTCCGTAAGGCGTTTTACCTGCATATTCTCGCGGCTCTCTGGCGTCAATAATGACTAAATTCTCATCTCCTAAAATAGCTTTCAATTCATCCCGCTGAATTTCCCAATTCGAGCGGCGAGATATTACAAAATCTCCTGTTTTTGGTGGATTGTTTGCAGCTTTTACTCGATTAATTCCAGCTTGGATTAAAGCCCTATATCCTCCATCGACAAAAACTGCTTTTTCCTGTCCCAAAGTCCGCAACATCCAAACAATTCGCCCGTCTTCGCCCCACCCTTTCACGGAATCGGCAACGACTATGACAGGTTTGTCTTGACAAATACCACTGGCTTGCAGTTTTTGAGTTAAAACTGTGTTATTTTCGATAATTTTTCCCTTGTGGGGAAAGTCGGAACGCGAAAATTCCTGCCAAGTTACGGGAATAGCTGGTGGGATACGGCAAAACCACTTTAAAATGGGTGCGCGAGCATCTAGTAAAGTAGCTTCTTGTTCCAGCAATTGCTTAGCTAAATCTGCATTTACTATCCAGTTATTTGCTAAATTACCCAGTAAATTAGACATAATTTATTGAGTAACTTTGGCTGTATTAGCACCGCAGGCTAAAACCCCTTTGGTATTAGTTGGATTAGCTGGTTTAGTCTTGCCAGGAGCAGCATTTAGACACAAGATTGTTTGTGTCTTGTTTCCCACCAAAAAGACTCCCCCCACAAAACTTTTGAGATTAGCTTGTTTCGATACTCCGTAGTTAAATACAGCACCTTTTTTCATCATGCCGATCGAGTAGCTGTAATTGGCTGAGTTAGGTTTAACTTGGAGACCGAGATAAACCAATAGATTGGAAACAGAACTTGTAAAGCCTGCTTTTTCAGCATAGTAAACTTGCTGAGCTTTATTCATCGAACCCACAAAATTTTTCGCTTGTGATTCCTTAGCTTCAAGCGTTTGTGAAACTTGAGCTTCCGAGATAGGACTGAAAACAACTGGCAGAGTTAGAGCTGCGATCGCAACTTTGATCTGCCAGTTGCTGCTATAAATCCTGCTTAATTTCACAGACAACAGGTGGGATGAGCAGTTGAGAAACATATAATTAAACTAATTGTTTTGCCTGAAACTGTTTCAACGCCCCAGGAGCAACCGTGCCGTGTTCTGTTATTATTCCCGATATTAATTCCGCCGGAGTTACGTCAAAAGCGGGATTGTAAAATTCAACTCCCACAGGACAAATCCGCGTAGTTCCAACTTGATACATTTCCACTGAATCGCGTTCCTCAATGGGGATTTTGCTGCCGTCGGAAAGTTCAAAATCAATTGTAGATAGAGGCGCAGCGACAAAAAACGGGACGTTGTGAGCTTTGGCAACAATTGCTAAACTGTAAGTGCCAATTTTATTGGCGGCGTCGCCGTTAGCAGCGATTCTGTCTGCACCGACAACTACTGCGTGAATCATGCCGAGTTTCATACAGTGAGCAGCCATATTGTCGGCTATTAATGTGACTGGAATTCCTTCTTGCACGCATTCCCAAGTGGTCAGTTTTGCACCTTGGAGACGGGGCCGAGTTTCATCGGCAAAAACTCTTCCAAGTCTTCCTTCTCGCCAAGCAGAACGAAATACACCTAAAGCAGTACCGTAGCCTGCTGTTGCTAATGCACCGGCATTGCAGTGAGTTAGTAAGTTCAATTTTTCTGGTGTAGCTGGCAGAACTTCTAAACCTTTGTCGCCGATATCTTTACAAGTTTGCAAGTCTTCTGCTTGAATGGTTTTGGCCATTTCTAACAAAGTTTTTTGCACTTGTTCGACAGAACCGCTAGTTCTCTCGGCTGTTTTGAGCATTCGCGATATTGCCCAAAACAAATTAACCGCAGTGGGACGAGTCGATCGCAATAACTCGCCAACTTGTTCTAGTTTAATAAAAAACTCGGTACGATCGCTCGTTTCGATTTCTCGCGCCCCCAAATACATCCCGTAAGCTGCTGCTACCCCGATCGCCGGAGCACCTCGGACTATCATAGTTTTAATCGCCTCAGCCATATCTTCGTAGCGGCTAATTTCGACTACACCGTATTCTTTCGGCAATCGGTTTTGGTCAATTAGCAGAACTCGGTCTTCCATCCAAGTGACGGGCGAAACAGGGGAGTTTTGAGCGGTCATCGATTTCAATTATGTGAGGGACAAGTTTCTATGATGCCATGAAGGCGACTATTCCTCTATGTTATGAGGGACACGCTGAATTTGCCAAAATCCCAGCCATGCGGTTTTAGCTTCGAGACTGGAGATTTGAGATTGAATAATTGCTGCATACCCACGACTCTCTGGGTTTGGAACTTATACAGAGTTGGATTCTTTTTCACAAAAGTGTACTTAGTAAAAAACCGAACATTAAGTTGTGTAAATTATACTTACGTTTTTTGAAAAATTTCCGTAACCGGGAACAAGCTAGCTGTACCTGGGGTCTGGTTTTTTTAAGTTGAGAATGAAAAAGTGCGATCGAGCAACTTTCCAGCTCCAACAGATTTAGAAGAAGCACAAAAATAGATAATTGTAAAGCTTTGTCTGTACAACTTTTACTTAGTTGAAGGCGGGTTTTGTGGTAGCCATATTTGTGGTGGATTGAAGTAGCGATTATAATCGCACGGAAACAACATTTTGAAAACCTACTTAGGTGCATGGGGGAACAGTAATTATGAAAAACCTACACATAGTCTTCGTAGATTCAGCAGTTGAAGATTGGCTAAGTCTGGCGGTTGGTGTTAAAGCGGGGATGGAGGTAATTTTAGTCGATCGGGCGCGCGACGGCATCGAACAAATTGCCGAAGCACTGCAGAGCCGCAAAGGTATAGAAAGCGTTCACATTATTTCTCACGGGGAATCTGGAAGTTTGCAGCTAGGGCCAACTATCCTGAATTCCGACAATTTAGAAACATATAGCGACTGTTTGAAACAGTGGTTTTCGTCATCTGTAAACTCAATTAAAAATCGATTTGAAATTCTGCTATACGGATGTAACGTAGCAGCCGGTGAAAAAGGAGAGGCTTTTGTACAAAAGCTAAGCAAGTTAACAAAAGCTAATATTGCTGCTTCTTCAGATATTACGGGGAGCGCCCAAAAAGGCGGAAACTGGGTACTTGAATACGCTACTGGAGCGATTAAAACAGGATTGGCGATCGAGCCAGAGGTAATGGCAAATTACGCACATACCTTGGCTATATTCACTGTTTTTAATACCAACGATGCTGGGCCGGGTTCGCTGCGACAAGCGATTACGGATGCGAATGCAGCGGCCACACCACCGCACAATATTAACTTTGCCATTGGTACAGGCGCGCAGACGATCGCACCCCTGACTGCCTTGCCAAATATTAACGTTCCCACAATCATCGACGGTACTAGCCAACCGGGGTTCGCCGGCACCCCCCTGATCCAACTCGATGGAGCAAATGCGGTTGACACGGGTTTGAGCCTCGCTGGTAGCGGTGGCAGCACTTTGCGGGGATTAATAATTAATCGCTTCACCAACAGCGGCATATCCCTCCAAAGCAACGGCAACACCTTAGTAGGCAACTACATCGGCATCAACGCCACTGACACCGCTGCACCCAACTTATTTGGCGTCCTTGTTCAGAGTGGCAGCGGTAACATAATTGGCGGGCCTAACCTGGGCGATCGCAACGTCATTTCTGGGAATACAGCCAACGGTATCGCCATCGTTGGCGGTACAGGAGGCAACCAAGTGCTGGGCAACTACATCGGTACCAACGCTGCGGGCACTGCTGCCTTGCCCAACGCTGTTTTCGGCATCGCCGTTCAGAGTGGCAGTGGCAACATAATTGGCGGGACTAACCCGGGCGATCGCAACATCATTTCTGGGAATACAGCCGACGGTATCACCATCGTTGGCGGTACAGGAGGCAACCAAGTGCTGGGCAACTACATTGGCACCAACGCTGCCGGCACCCTGGCCTTGCCCAACACCAGCGGCGTTAGCATCAACGGCTTACCCACCAACACGATTAGCGGGAATGTCATTTCCGGTAACAGCATTCACGGTGCTGCCATTCTGGGTGCCGGTGCCATCGGCAATACCCTGACAGGCAACTTCATCGGCACCAACGCTATCGGCAGCGCCGCTTTGCCCAACGCTGCTTTCGGCGTCTCCATTGAGGGAGGTGCAAACAACAACATTGTTGGCGGGACAGCCCTAGCAGCCCGCAACATTATTTCCGGCAACAGTAACGGTGTGGGACTGTCTGGTCCCACCACTACGGGCAATACTCTGACAGGGAACTTCATCGGCACCAACGTCTCAGGTAACGCCGCTTTGCCCAACACTGGTGTCGGCGTCGTCATCCAGGGAGGTGCAAACAACAACATTGTTGGCGGGACAACCCCAGCCGCCCGCAACATTATTTCCGGCAACAGCAACGGTAACGGCGTATCACTGTCTGGTCCCACCACCACGGGCAACTCCTTGTTCGGTAACTTCATCGGCGTCGGCTCCGACGGTACCTCCCCCGTGCCCAATATTACTGGGGTGTTGATTGACGGAGCAATCAATAATGCGATCGGCGGTACAGCAGCAGGTCAAGGAAATACGATCGCCAACAACCTCGGTTCGGCAGTAAATATCATCGCCGGTACCGGCAACAGCATCCAAAACAACTCGATCTTCGCCAACGCCGGCCTAGGCATCGACCTCGGCAACAACGGCATCACCGCCAACGATGCGGGCGACGCCGACATCGGTGCAAACAACCTCCAAAACACCCCCGTACTCACTACCGCTACCGCCAGTGCTGGCAGCGTCACCGTCGCGGGAACTTACAACAGCATTCCCAGTACCACATTCACCCTGCAAATTTTCGCCAACACTCCCCCGGGCACCCAAGGTCAAACCTTCATCGCTTCTATCCCGGTAACTACTGACGCCGCCGGCAACGCTGCCTTCAATCAAACTTTCGCAGCAGCAGTCACCGCAGGCCAATTAATCACCGCGACAGCAACCGACGCCGCCGGCAACACTTCGGAATTTTCCGCACAGCCTGTTCCTGTTGTCGTACCGCTGAGTACCATCACGGGCATCAAATTCAACGACATTGACGGCAACGGCACTCAAACCGCCGGAGAACTTGGCGTTCCCGGAGTGACTGTTTTTCTCGACACCAACGGTGACGCCATTCTCACTGCCGGCGAAACTTCCGCAACTACCGGGGCTGACGGCACTTTCACTTTCGGCAACTTGCCTGCTGGCACTTACAACGTTCGGGAAGTTGTACCGGCTGGAAGCCAAACAACTACGCTTAACCCGGTTGCAGTGACGCTGGCAGCAGGTCAAACTACTCCTGCTACAGTTAATTTCGGCAACCAAGCAATACCAGTACCGCTGAGTACCATCACCGGCATCAAATTTAACGACATTGACGGCAACGGCACTCAAGCAGCCGGAGAAGTTGGTGTGCCCGGAGTTACAGTTTTCCTCGACACAAACGGTGACGGCATTCTCACTGCCGGCGAAACTTCCGCAACTACCGATGCTAACGGCGGCTTCAATTTCCCCAACTTGCCCGCAGGCACTTACAACGTTCGGGAAGTTGTACCCGCCAACAGCCAGCCAACTACTCCCAATCCGGTTGCAGTGACGCTGGCAGCAGGCCAAACTACTCCTGCTACGGTGAATTTCGGCAATCGATCTATATCCGCTCTACTCGGCAGCATTACTGGCATAACATTTCAGGACGACGACGACAACGGCACTCAAGGTGCGGGAGAAACTGGCTTAGCCGGAAACACTGTTTTCCTCGACACTAACAATGACGGCATTCTCGATGTCGGAGAAACTTCCGCAACTACCGGGGCTGACGGCAGCTTCAATTTCCCCAACTTGCCTGCAGGTACTTACAGCGTTCAGGAAGTCGGGCTGTTTCCCTACCTGCCGACTACTCCCAATCCGGTTTCAGTGACGCTGGCGACAGGCCAAACGACTCCCGCTGTGGTGAATTTCGGCAATCGCCCGTTTGATCTGTTTCCTGAATTGGGAACCATTATTGGTATCAAATTTAACGACATTGACGGCAACGGCACTCAAGCAGCCGGAGAACTAGGTGTGCCCGGAGTCACTGTTTTCCTCGACACTAACAACGACGGCATTCTCGATGCCACAGAAACTTCGGCAACTACTGGGGCTGACGGCAGTTTCACTTTCCCCAACTTGGCATCGGGTACTTACAACGTTCGCGAAGTTGTACCGTCATTCAGCCAGCCAACTACTCCCAATCCGGTTGAAGTGACGCTGGCAGCAGGTCAAACTACTCCTGCTACAGTTAATTTTGGGAATCGCCTCCAGACGGGCACCATAACTGGCATTAAATTCAACGACACCAACGGTAACGGCACTCAAGATACCGGAGAAATTGCCATCCCTGGCGTCACGATTTTCCTTGACACTAACAACAACGGCACTCCAGACACCGGAGAAACCCAAGTTACTACCGGTACCGATGGCAGCTATAGCTTCCCCAACCTGCAAACAGGCACCTACAACGTCCGGGAAGTAGTGCCGACAGGTTTTACGGCAACCACCCCTAACCCCCGAACCGTTCCGTTAGATCCAGGTCAAACTTCCACTGCCAATTTCGGCAACCAACCAGTCCCGCCAACACCAACGCCGACTCCGACTCCGACTCCGACTCCGCCTCCGACTCCGCCTCTGCCTCCCACTCCCGTACAACAAGGCAGCATCAGCGGTCTTAAATTCAACGACGGCAACGGCAACGGTACTCAGGATGCAGAGGAAACTGGTCTTTCGGGATGGCAAATTTTTCTCGATGATAACGGGAACAACTCTTTAGATTCGGGCGAAACTACTGTTACCACTGACAATTCTGGTAATTACAGCTTCAACAACCTCAATCCCGGCACCTACAATGTGCGGGAAGTGCAGCAAACTGGTTGGACGCAAACTACTGCTAATCCGGCGGCGGTTAATCTGGGTAGTGGCGAAAGTCAATCGAACGTTAATTTTGGCAATTTCCAAAATATTAGCATCTCCGGCAACAAGTTTAATGACCTCAATAATAATGGGGTTTTGGATGCTCAAGAACCGCTCTTACCGAACTGGCAAGTCTTCCTTGACGCTAACAGCAATGACTCTTTAGATGGTGGAGAAGTTAACACTTCAACTGATAGTTTGGGCGGCTACAGTTTCGCTAATTTAGGCCCAGGAACTTATCGAGTTCGGGAAGTCAATCAACCTGGTTGGACACAAACTACTGCCAATCCTGCTGATATTATTGCTGTCAGCGGCAGTAATGTTGACAATATTAACTTTGGCAATTTCTTCGCCCAAGTCCAACCAACACCAACACCAACACCAACACCACCACCGCAAGAAGGACAAGATGCTGACTGCATTTGTTCGCAAATTGTTTTACCCAGCCTTAGCAGTATTGGCGGTCCAAATTCTGTCACTAATACCCGCAACGGTACTAACGGCAACGACACTATTCTCGGCACTAATAACGGTGACGAAATAAATGGTTTTGACGGCGATGATTTGTTGGCCGGATTACAGGGCAATGATAATATTTACGGAGGACTTAACAGTGCTTTCCCGGTTGGCCCAGATATAGATAGGGACTTGGTGTTTGGCAATGAGGGTAATGATTACCTCAATGGGGTTGCTGGAGATGATTTAATCTTTGCGGGCAAGAACGACGATGTGGTTTACGGCGGCAAAGATGACGACATTATTTTCGGCGACCAAGAAAGCGATACTTTAATTGGCGACCAGGGTAACGATACTATCTACGGGGGAACTATTAACCCTTTGGAGCCGGATTTGACTGGCAATGATTTGGTGTTCGGTTTGGCGGGCGATGACTTCCTCAGCGGGGAGAAAAATCAAGATACGATCGCCAGCGGTGAGGGTGATGATACAGTGCGTGCCGGCAAGGGCGATGACTTAGTTTTCGGCGAATTGGGCAGCAACCTGCTGTTTGGCGATGAAGGCAGTGATACTATCTGTGGCGGCGAGGGGGAAGATACAGTGTACGGGGATATTGGTAGCCCCCTCCCCATTGGTTCTACTGGCGGAAAAGACCAAATATGTGGCGGTTTGGGCAACGATTTGCTGTTTGGCAATGAAGGTCAGGATACCGTTAACGGGGAAACTGGGAACGATACTCTTTACGGCGGTAAGGATGAGGATAGTTTGCTTGGCAGTGCTGGGGACGATTTCTTGTTCGGAGATCAAGGGAATGATACTCTGACTGGAGGCACCGGAAACGATCGATTTATGTTGGGTATTGACCTCGGCAGCGAGACTATTTTAGACTTTCAATACGGTATCGATTCGATCGGCTTAATGGGTGGCCTGGATTTCTCTCAACTGAGCATTGTTGCCGAGAATAGTTCAACTCTCATCCGAGTTACTGGTTCCGGGCAACTTCTGGCAACTCTCAATAATGTGCCTGCAAGCGTGATTACTACCACCGATTTTGCACTACTCTAGTACAGCGAGGCGGAAATCCACAGACCATTAAATAGCCAAAACTTTGCCCTTATATGTCCACTTAAAAGGTTTA
>NZ_JAUBVF010000129.1:0-3547 GCF_036705685.1 Microcoleus sp. AT3-A2 | reverse complement strand
TTACTTGAATGGCTTAATTGGAAATCAGAGACAAGCTGCATGAGTATAATTACTCACTACAAAAGTGACATACTCCCCACCTTAAGCGAATATATGCCTGGTTGAGAGGATTTGTGGTGCAAGTTTTAAGGGAAGGAATTTAGTTCGAGTAGGTTGTTTCCCCCTGAACCCTTGAGCCATCACTGGCTGAGTCAGGACTTACGAAAAAAACCCGGTTCCTACGAGAATATTGCCTATAGCAACGAGGCATCTAGTAAGAAACCGGGTTTTTAGCCGTTTGGTGCATCCAGAAAGGTTAGTGCGATCGACTAAACTTCGACTAAACTATGGTGACGAGAATATCTTGAGCGTGAGTGTCAACTTTCATGGTTTCCCCCTCATAAACTTGAATGATTTTGCCGGTGCCGTCGATGACGAAAGTAACGCGCTTGGCATAATCGCCTTTCTCGACATCGTAAGCTTTGGTAATCGTGCCATCAACATCTGCTAATAACTGGAAAGGCAAACCGTATTTCTCTGTGAACTTTTGGTGCGATTCCTCGTTGTCGCGGCTGACACCGAGAACTACTATATCTTTGCCTTTGTATTCTTCATGGGCTGCTTTGAAGCTTTGGGCTTGTCTGGTGCAACCGGGGGTGTCATCTTTAGGGTAGAAATACAGGATTACGGTTTTACCGGCGAATTGGGACAGGGAGACGGTGTTGCCGTTGGTGTCTTTGGCGGTAAACTGAGGGGCAGCGCACCCAACTGGTAATGTCATAGTTTTGTTTCCCTTGCGATTTACCAAGCTATTTTAGTTGATTTTGGGCTGCTACCGTCAATCTTGTGAATGCGAGGTTCGGGATTGAGTTCGTCCCAGGGTAAATTTGCGCTTGGAAATAGTTCTATTGGGTGATTTTCTGCGTTGACTTGCGGGCGATCGCGTGTTAGATTATAACTGTTTCATCTTATTATAAAATTTTTGTAATAAAGGTAACAAATTTATGAAGCTAGATATTTTTGACTATGTGTACAATAAAGGTCTGCCTGGTGAATGGCGAGTCGAAGAATGTCGATTAAGCCAAACAAATTTAATTGTGGGTAAAAATGCTAGTGGCAAATCAAGAATTTTGAGGGCAATACATACTCTATCAGAGTTACTATCCGAAAGTGGAGCTCTTGCTCCCCGACCCAAAAGCTATGAATGGCATTTGCAGTTTGATACTGATCTGCCTGAACAAAAAACAGAATATATATTGAAAATAGAGAAAGGTCTTGTAATTAAAGAAAAATTAATTATAGGCAGTAAAAGCAATGAGCCACTTTTAGATAGGGATGAATCGGGCAAAGGTACTATCTTTGCTAAAGAACTTGACCAAGATATTCGGTTTCAAACTGACCCAAAAGAGCTCGCAGTTGTTAAGCGTAGAGATTCTATTCAGCATCCATTTTTAGAGGATTTATATCAATGGTCTAGTTCCCTAAGATTTTATGAGTTTGGAGCACAGCTAGGTAAAAATACCATGGCTCGTATTCCTTCCACAATGGAATTACTGAAAAATAAAACCGATTTCAAAGATTCTGATTTTGTGGTCGGTATATTTGTGATTGGAAAACAGGAAAGAGGCGATGAGTTTATAAAAGCAATTCTCTCGGACATGAGACAAATTGGTTATAAATTATCAGGGATTGGCACAAAAGTGCCATCTTTAATTAATCCCGATATTTCTGCTGTTGACAGCCCCGATAACTTACCACAATTTTTATATATTCAGGAAGAAGATTTAACGTCGGTTACAGAACAATCAGAAATGTCACAAGGAATGTTTCGAGCTTTATCATTGTTTATTCAAATCAACTACTCTTTACTAGCGAGTAAACCTAGTTGTATTGTGATTGATGATATTGGAGAAGGATTAGATTATCAACGCTCTTCCTCTATAATTAAAATTCTAATAGACAAAGCTCAAACAGGATTAATTCAACTTATTATGACTACCAATGATGAGTTCATTATGAATGGTGTTCCGATAGAATATTGGTCATTGATTGAACGAACTCGTGGGAGTGCAAAATTACATAATATTTATAATTCACGCGAGAAGATTGAGGAGTTTAAGTTTATTGGACTTAATAACTTTGATTTGTTCACCAGTGAGTTTCTGTTACAAAAAGAAGGTGATGAAGAAGCAGCATAAATTATGACACAAAAGAAAATTGCTTGTTTTGTGGAAGGACAAACAGAACAGATATTTGTTGAAAGGTTATTTCAGGAAATTGCGGGCTACAAAGAAATAGATATTGAAACTTATAAATTTCAAGGTGGCAAAGCTAGTCGTATAATTCAACCACTTAAATTAAGTACCATAAAAAATGCTCCTTTTTTTGTTCTTTTATATGATTGCGGTTGTGATGCTAATGTAGTTTCTGATATCGGAAAACAGCATGAAAGTCTAACGAATAGTGGCTATGAAAAAATTTTAGGCTTGAGAGATTTATACCCAAAATCTTTAAGTGAAAAGGGACAAGTAGAAGGAGGAATTAAAGGATGGTTGAAGCGGGTGCAGCCAATGGGAATTCCAATTTATATAACTTTAGCTGTTATGGAAATAGAAGCATGGTTTTTAGCAGAATGGCATTATTTTTATAAATTAGATAGCCGTTTAATCCCAGATTTTATTTTGCAACAATTAGGTTTAGATTTAATAAATATTGATATTGAACAAAGACCACATCCCAGTCAAGATTTAAAGGATATTTATCGATTAGTAAGTAGAAATTATGATAAAAGTGAAATAACTTCGCAAGAGATTATAAATAATCTTGATTATGAATTTTTGTATTTGGACTTGGTTAAGAGAGTTAACCAACTCAAAAGGTTTATTGATGAGATAGATAGTTTCTTGGTTTAGTAAATCAACCGCCAAACTTACCATATAATCGGTAACAATAAAAAACATAATACCTATTCAGAGGTTCTCTCAATGACTTTTATCCCATCCGAAGCGTTTAAATCTATTAGTTATCCCGATCGCACCGTCAAAAGAGCCGATCGCGCCGTCCGCTGTTCCCCTTTTCAATTACACTTCTTCCAGACCATCCGCGATAACAGTGTTTTCCTAACCGCGATCGCCTCAAATTCCGGTGTTGAAAGTGGCTACACCCGATCGCCCGTATCCGAACTCGTAGCCGAAAACTCCCTGCTGTGGCTGATCCAAGTCGGCGTGTTGCGGCGGGAAGTAGACGGACAAGGCATTACCGACAGTTTTCGCCTCACGCCCCTGGGCCGCCAACTCGTGGAAAAATGGGAACAGGAAGGACAGGGAGTGCCGGATGCTTCATTGTGCGATCGTATGGGAAATGCCGTTAGTCGCGGGTTGGGAGTATTTCTATGAGGGGTTTTCACTTGCCCTAGTCCGACATTCCGACATTCCGACATTCCGACATTCCGACAGGGAATGAATTCCCTGTCTCATAGCGAAAGTCGGTTAAAACTGAGATCTTGCACCATTCTCAATAAGCCCTTGCATTCTGTACCAAAATGTGAAATAAAGGGCGTATAAACAAT